>CAZGJQ010000015.1:13289-28059 GCA_964525815.1 uncultured Oscillospiraceae bacterium | reverse complement strand
CTGTCTCTTCAGGACGGCGAGGTTGTAATAAGCGGTGAGATAGACGCCGTGGTATACTTTGAGCAAACCAAAAAGAAGTCGTTGCTCGGTAGGCTAAAGAAGTAAATGGAAACAGATTACGGACTGCATTTTATACTTTTTTTCGCTTCGATACTTAACGGAGTGCTTTTGGGGCTCGTATATGACTGTTTTCGTGTTTCCCGAATGTTTTTTTTGAAGAACAGGGTTGTTATTTTTATTGAAGATTTGCTTTTTTGCACGGTTTGTGCATTGTCCTTTGTTCTGCTTTTTTACAACTTCTCGTTCGGAAAAATGCGCGCATATGCCTTTTTGGGCAGTATAGGCGGCTTCTGCGCTTATTATTTTACATTGGGCAGGTTCACAAGACATGTATGCGAGTGTGTATATGCCTTTGCTTCTCCAAGGATTAAAAGAATTATCAATATGATTAAAGCGGCTATGTTTGCCGTAGAAAAACGAATATACACATATAACAGAAGCACCTCCTTCGTCAAAAGAGCGGAGAAGGGGTTTGGACTATTAAGGATTGGAGGCAAGGTCTGAAATAGACATTAAGATGAAAAAAAGACACGGAAGCAGGAATACCATTGTTCGGTTCGCTTTTGGAATAGTTTTTGTTTTTTTAATTGCCTCTGTTATTAATATGCAGTATGAGCTAAGGGAGCTTAAGGACAAAAGGAACGGGCTGGAGGTACAGGTTCAGGACGCAGAGGATAATATCCGGGAGATTAATATGCGTCTCGAGACTCCCCTTACCCCTGAATATATAGAGCGGGTTGCAAAGGAGAAGCTGGGATACCGCAAACCAAACGAGATAATTTTTTATAACGACATTGCTGATTAACGGAGGAAATATTTAAATTTATGCAGTTTGAAATAGGCTCGACAGTGAAGGGCAGGGTATCCGGAATTACCGGCTTCGGGGCGTTTATTGCGCTTGAGGGCGGCAAGACCGGATTGGTTCATATTTCTGAAATTTCTAAGGATTTCGTCAATGACATAAACGCGTTTCTAAAGGTTGATCAGGAGGTGGAGGCGGTTGTTCTGTCGGTTGACGATAAGGGAAGGATTGCCCTTTCTCTTAGACGAGCGAACGAAAATGGTTCGGATATGAGTAACGCTTCCCCCGATGACTTCTTTAGTAAGCAGGAGCCTGCCACCCAGAGCTTTGAGGATATGATGCATAAGTTCAAGATAATGAGCGATGACAAAATGTCGGATATAAAAAAAGGAGTTCAGTCCAAACGGGGAATAAGCAGCAAAAAGAACAGAAGAACATAAAGGACGGGTGGATTTGCTTCACCCTTTATTTTTTTAGCATAAGGAGAAGCTAAGGTGCGGATATTAAATACTTCCGAGATAACGCTTGCGGTAAAGGAGCTGTTTATAAGAGCGAATTATATACTCCCCGAGGATATTCTCACAAGGCTTAGGGAATGCAGGCACAATGAGGAAAGGGAGGGAGCAAAAAGCATTCTTAATATCCTGGAGAGAAATGCCGATATAGCACAAAACGAAGACATACCCATTTGTCAGGATACGGGAATGGCGGTTGTTTTTGCAGAAATAGGTCAGGAAGTACACTTGTCGGGCGGATTGCTTCGGGATGCTGTCAATGAGGGTGTTCGTCTGGCTTATTCGGAGGGAGCGCTGAGAAAATCGGTAGTAGATCCTCTGAGCAGGGTGAATACCGAGGATAATACTCCGGCTATAATATATACGGAAATCACGCAGGGAGACAAGGTCAGGCTCATTGCAGTTCCAAAGGGCTTCGGCAGCGAAAACATGAGCAGACAGCGTATGTTTACCCCTTCCGCGACAGAGACGGATATAATAGATTTCGTGGTGGAAACAGTCAGGCTTGCAGGCGGAAACGCATGCCCTCCCATGGTTATTGGTATAGGAATAGGGGGAACCTTTGAGTATTCCTGTTTGCTTGCCAAGAAGGCGCTGTGCAGGGATATAGGAGGCGGAGAGAAGCACAAGGAGCTTGAAGATAAAATACTTAAAGAGGTAAACAGTACCCGAATCGGAGTGCAGGGTCTGGGAGGGAGCACAACAGCACTGGGAGTAAATATTGAGAGCTTCCCGACGCATATCGCCTCCCTTCCGGTAGCGGTAAATATCTCCTGTCATGTAACAAGACATGCGGAAATAACGCTATGACCGCCTTGACAGAATCAGAAAAATATGGTAATATAGTATTAGGTTGATACCCTTAATTTAATAAAAAAGGAGAAACTAGCGTGAAGAATATCGGTAAAAGAGGTACATCGAGGCGTGCCTCCACGAGCTTCTCATTGCTATTTATGCCCGGTAGGGCGTGGAGGTTGTTATGACAATCAAGATTATCACGAAAAAGTTTACCCTTAATGATGATGTTAGAGCAAGAATTCAGAAGAAGCTCGGCAAGCTTGACAAGTTTTTTCCTTCAGACACCGAGGCTTCCGTTACTCTGGCAAGCCAGAGAAAAGGTGAGAGGGTTGAAATCACAATTTATCATAACGGCTCCATATTCAGAGCCGAGGAGGCCGAAAGGGATTACATGTGCGCTCTTGACAAAGCGGTCGATGTAATCGAGAGGCAGATTAGGAAGAACCGAACCAGGCTTGAGAAAAAGGTCTACATGCAAAAGGATTTTTTCACCACGGAGGAATTCTCGGAAGCGGAGGACGAAATTAAAATAAGCAAGGCCAAAAAGTTCAATATTCTGCCTATGAGTGTTGAGGAAGCGATATTGCAGATGAATCTTTTGTCTCACAGCTTCTTTCTTTTCAGAAACGCCGAGACCGGTTATTTGAATGTGGTATATAAGCGCAAGGAAAACGATTACGGATTAATAGAGCCAACCGAATAATATTTTATAAAATTAGCTATAAAATGCGGCTGAACAGCCGCATTTTTGATGATAATATGCAGGAAGGCTTTTTTTGAAAGGACAATGAAATGGAGCTTGTTGCTACCTGCCTGTTCGGTCTGGAACGGCTTGCGGGCGAGGATATAGACGCTCTGGGCTACAAACGGCTGGACACCATAGACGGCAGGATTACCTTTTGCGTACCGGACGAAAATGCTGCGGAATGCATTGCCGAATGCAATATAAACTTCAGATATGCCGAGCGTCTTTATATAAAGCTCGGAGAGTTTAACGCTTACAGCTTTGAGGATTTATATCAGGGTACAAAATCCCTTCGTTGGGAGGAGCTTGTCGGCAAGGATGACGAGTTCCCTGTTAAGGGACACTCCATAAAATCAAAGCTCTATTCTGTACCGGACTGTCAGCGGATAGTAAAAAAAGCGGTCGTTGATCGGCTTTCTTCCGCATACGGGATAAAACAATTTTCGGAGTCGGGAATAAAATATCAAATAGAGTTTTTTATCCTCAAGGATAAGGCTATACTTATGATAGACACCAGCGGTGAGGGGCTGCATAAGCGGGGATACCGTATGCAGGGAAATTCGGCTCCGTTGAGGGAGACGCTTGCGGCTGCAATGGTTAAGCTGTCCCGACCGAGAGAAAATGTTATAATCGTTGACCCTATGTGCGGCTCGGGTACCATTGCAATAGAGGCTGCGCTGCTGGTTACAAATACTGCTCCGGGTATAAATCGATCGTTTGCTTCGGAGAGCTTTCCCCTTGTTCCCAAGAGAGCGTGGGACAAGGCACGGGAAAAAGCAAGAGCATCCGTTACGCTCCCGTATACAGAGGTATACGGCTATGATGTTGATAAAAAAAGCATAGATACAGCTAAAAAGAACGCCTCCTTGGCGGGAGTATCTGGGGTTGTCCGTTTGCATACAAGGGATATAAAGGACTTTACGTCTCCCGCAGAAGGAGCAAGAGGCACCGTCATTACTAACCCGCCATATGGCGAGCGGCTGGGAGACATAAACAGTGCAAGAGAGCTTTTAGGCATTATGGGTAAGGTTTTTGAACAGGAAATACCTAAATGGCAGCTATATATAATAAGCTCGGACGAACAGCTTGAGCGATTCTTCGGACGGAGAAGCGACAAGACCAGAAAGCTGTATAACGGCATGATTAAATGCAGCTTATATCAATATTTCAGAAACTAAAAAAATTAAAAAATGGGTGTTGACTTTTTTAATATTTGTTTGTAAAATAAATAAGCAAAACATTTTTTTGTTAATATAAAAGGAGGAATTTACTATGAAACTTAAGCCATTGGCAGACAGAGTGGTAATTAAAATGGTTGAAGCGGAGGAAACGACAAAGAGCGGCATTATTCTTACCGGCTCCGCAAAGGAGAAGCCGCAGGTAGCCGAGGTGATTGAGGTAGGCCCCGGCGGTCTTGTAGACGGAAAAGAAGTTACCATGTCCGTTAAGAAGGGTGATAAGGTCATCACCAGCAAATATTCGGGCACCGAGATTAAGGTTGACGGTGTTGAATACATCGTTGTAAAGCAGAACGACATTTTAGCAGTAGTTACTGACTAACAATTAAGGAGGGAAATAACATTATGGCAAAAGAGATAAAACACAGCATTGAGGCAAGAGAGGCTCTTATTAAGGGAATCGACAGGCTTGCCGATACAGTTAAGATTACATTGGGTCCCAAGGGAAGGAATGTTATACTGGACAAAAAGTTCGGCTCACCGCTTATTACCAACGACGGCGTTACCATAGCAAAGGAGATCGAGCTTGAGGACGAGTTCGAGAATATGGGCGCTTCGCTTGTAAGAGAGGTTGCCACCAAGACAAACGACTCTGCCGGAGACGGTACCACCACCGCAACGCTGCTCGCTCAGGCGTTTATCCGCGAGGGTATGAAGAATGTGGCCGCAGGCGCCAATCCTATGGTAATTAAGAAGGGTATTTCCAAGGCAGTTGACGCTGCTGTAGAATCCCTTATCGCCGCATCCAAGGCGGTTAACGGAAGTGACGATATTGCCCGTGTCGGTACTATATCCGCAAGCGACGAGGTAATAGGCAAGCTTATTGCGGACGCTATGGAGAAGGTAACAAGCGACGGTGTTATCACCGTTGAGGAATCCAAGACAGCGGAGACCTTCTGCGAGGTTGTGGAGGGAATGCAGTTTGACAGAGGCTATATAACCCCCTATATGGTTACGGATACCGATAAGATGGAGGCTGTTATTGACGATGCCGTCATTCTTATAACAGATAAAAAGATATCAAATATCCAGGAGATTCTTCCCCTGCTTGAGAAAATAGTTCAGAACGGCAAGAAGCTGGTTTTAATCGCCGAGGATGTTGAGGGAGAAGCGCTCTCCACCATCATAGTAAACAAGCTGCGCGGAACCTTCACCTGCGTTGCGATCAAGGCTCCCGGCTTCGGTGACAGACGCAAGGATATGCTCAAGGATATAGCAATCCTTACGGGCGGAGAGGTTATCTCGTCCGAGCTTGGCTTGGAGCTTAAGGATACAACGCTTGATATGCTCGGCTCCGCAAAGCAGGTTAAGGTCAACAAGGAGAACACCATCATTGTGGACGGTGCAGGTGCCAAGGATGAGATTCAGGCAAGAATCAACCAGATTAAGGCGGCAATTGAGGTTTCTACAAGCGAGTTCGACAAGGAGAAGCTTCAGGAGCGTCTCGCAAAGCTCTCGGGCGGTGTTGCCGTTATCAAGGTTGGTGCTGCTACCGAGACCGAGATGAAGGAGAAGAAGCTCCGTATAGAGGATGCTCTTAACGCAACCAGAGCTGCTGTTGAGGAAGGCATTGTTTCGGGCGGAGGTGTTGCGCTGGTTGACTGTATTTCAGCGGTTTCCAAGCTCATAAAGCAGGTTGACGGCGACGAAAAGACCGGCGTTAAGATAGTGCTCAGAGCACTTGAGGAGCCGGTAAGACAGATAGCCGAGAACGCAGGCTTTGAGGGCAGCGTTATTGTGGAACGGGTTAAGAAGGAAAAGGCCGGCGTAGGCTTTGACGCTTATAACGAGAAGTTCGTTGACATGATTCAAAGCGGTATCGTTGACCCGACCAAGGTTACCCGCTGCGCACTTCAGAACGCGGCAAGCATAGCCTCCATGATACTCACAACCGAAGCACTTGTTGCCGATATAGAGGAAGAAAACGCAGGCGCAAACCCCGCTATGGGCGGCGGTATGGGCGGCGGAATGTATTAAAAAGGAAATAAGCAAGTATCAGGATAAAAAAGCGGCTGTCTTGGCAAAGGCAGCCGCTTTTTAACAAAAAAAAGAAAAGCTCGTGAAACAAAAACGGAAAAAAAGCTCATTATTATTATAATAGGGTATAAAACATCAGAAACAAAAAAATACACCGACACTCTCCGAGTTTTTTTGTTAGGAAGGTCATCTTATAATAAACAAGCATAAAGCACATAATATTTACGGAGGAATAATCAATGAAGAAGCTTGCAGGTATCGTAATCATATTCGCTTTTTTAACCGCCGCCATACTGTCTTTTAGTTCCTGTAACGATATAAGCGTCGAGGTTTCGGAAACAATAAGTGATTATTCCGAAGAAGAATCAAAAGAAATATCGGATGCCTCCGCTGTTTCCGAAACAGTATCCGAGGAATCAAACCAGCCCGAATATACGGACAGTTATTTTGAAGATGATGTCTTTATAAAATGCTGCGATGTTTCCAGCGAGCCAAATTATGAATCGGTATACAGATTCGCAACCGACGGTGCGGTTACCTATTCTCAGAACATGTATGAGGGCTTTTGGCAGTCGACTAAAAGATATTTTGTGCGCAGCTATAAAAACAAACCGGGTTATGAAATATGGACATACGAGGGTACGGAAAAGGAAGAAGGAGAGGTGTTTTTTTCGGTAACCGAGGATAACCAAATAAAAGCGCGGCACGATAGTCCGTGTAGCTTCATAAATCAAGCCGAGTTCAACAGCATATACTCCTTTCATACCGATTGGAACCAAAACGCTTATTAGCTTACTTAGTATATTCTCGGCTCCTCTGCAATATATTTTATCATATGCGGTCGATATATAAGCCGTAAATAATTTTAAGCAGCAGCAGAGGAAGATGGGTATGAGACTGAGGTTTCTGGTAAAAAATAAAAAACACCGTGCGAAGCTGCTTATTTCTTTGCTTCTGATCTTTGCAGTAATGTCGGCTGCTTCCGCCCTTGTGCGGGGCTGTGATATGAGGACGGCTGACGGACAGCTGCTTCATCCGGTTCGGGCAGTTTATACCGAGGAAAATATATATGCAGTTACCGCCACTTTATACGGTAACGAGGATGAGAAGGACATTGAGCTTTTGCTGACTGTTAGTGAGGGACTGGGCGTGAATATAACCTTTTTTGCGGATGCAGACTGGGCAAAGCATAACAGGGATATAGCAAAAAAGCTAAACAAAGCCGCTTCTCACGGTCTTTTTATCGACAAAAAATTAAACAGCAAGGCAAGGAGCTCCGTACTGGAATACATCGCCAAGAACAATGACCTCTTTTTTGAGCAAAACGGAAAATATCCCAAATATGTACGGTTCTCCTACGAGCCTGATCAAACTCTGTTGAGAATACTCAACGCCTACGGGCAATATTGCATTTCGTATGATGTCGAGTTATTATCGGAGGATATGTACATTATTCAAAGGGGTAGTATTGTGGACGTGGGCGTTATTGATGACAGCACCGCTTATAAGCTCGCAAGAGCTGTTAGCGGAGCTATTTCAAACGGTATGACCTGCATTGGGTTAGAGAGCTTTTTACATGAGATAGGGAGTGAGACGGATGAGTTCGGAAAACAATACGCCTGATATTCTTCTTTACGGATTCGGAAGACGGTTTCCGGGGTTTGCACAGCAGCTCTTTGGGCTGGAAACAAACGCTTTATACAGAAAGTACTTCATTATCGTGCTGGGAGAGGCGGGATATGGTTTGGCGGATGAGCTCGTGTGTGATTATATCATTTGCCCCCAGAGTCTTGAGCTGAGCGGAAGGATTAAATGCAGCAGTGTTATAACCTGCGGAATGAACACCCGCTGTACTCTTTCCTTTTCAAGCATAGACGGCGATAAAGCGTTGTTGTCTGTGAACCGCCGCATTGATTTCGGAGAAAAAAGCATCCACCAGTGCGAACGACCGGTGGATTATTACGAAGCCTTTTCGGCGTATGAGAACTTGGTATTACAGGGACTGACCATTCTTACAATGTGAATACTTTTTAACCGCCTTGGCGATTTATCTGCTATAATTGTTGGGATAAGTAAAAAAATCCGGAGTGGAATTAACCGCTTCGGATTTTATAGAGCGTAATTTTACTCAAGCGTTTAATAGAGCGACTATATTTACTCGCTTACCACCCTCGACAAGCTATAAATACTGTCGTTTCCCTCATTCCTTTCGGTGCGCTCAATCCACCTTCCGTTTGTGAAGTCGGGAATGCTAACGGGCATTCCGCCGCAGGCTATCGATTCCTCGCTCAATGCGGAAATACACATCCAGGAGGCGGTGTCGTAGGTATCTATAGGCGGGATTCTGCTGTTCTTCACACTGTCTATAAAGGCGTTATAAACCAGCCAGTCTATTCCGTCATGTCCGCTGACGGGATTCTTTTTGTATTCCACCCACATGGGATGCTCGTACTGCTCGGCATATTTATCCGCGCTGTTCACCTTATCCGCAACCGGCGTCCATTCGCTCTCTCCGTCCATATGAATGTAGTTTCCGTCCTCACAGTACATTCCCTTTGTTCCCCTGACCGTAAGCCCTCTCGAATATGAGCGGGGAAGAGTGGTGTCCAGCGTAAGCACTATGGTTTGACCTCCCGCACATTTGATTACGGTAGTAACAATGTCACCCTGGGCAATCTCAGCCTTTGCAAGCGGATGCTCGGCTCCTCTTTTCTCCACAATGTATTCGTGCAGTCCCTTTGAGCAGGAGGCAACCGATGTCAGGTAGAGCATTCTGTTTCCTCTGTTAATATTGAGAATCTGTGCAATCGGACCCAGTTCATGTGTAGGATAGTTCTCGCAGTTGCGGTTAAAATAGTTCCTTTGGCGATAATGGCGGTTTATGTCGCCGTTGGCAATTTCTTCCCTCAAATCATGCAGGTATCCGCCCGAGCAATGCACAATCTCGCCAAAGACACCCTGCTTTACCATGTTTAGTATCATAAGCTCTTTTCTGCCGTAGCAGCAGTTCTCCAGCATCATACAGTGCTTGCCGGTTTCTTCGAAGGCTCTTACAAGCTTAAAGCAGTCGTTTATGGAGTATGCTCCACCTACCTCTACACCGACCTGCTTGCCTGCCTTCATGGCTGCGGTTGATATCTCGATATGCGACTCCCATGCGGTCATTACGAAAACGGCTTCAATCTCACTTATATTAATTATATCACGGTAATCGGTCGAGCAGATCGGTTCTTTTCCGGTTGCGCTCTTAACGCATTCAAAGCCTGCTTTTGCCCTATCCTCGTAAAAATCGCATACTCCCAATACTTCAATGAGGTTTTCCTCGTACATTTTCATGAGAATTCCCTTTAAAATACCAAGCCCTCTCGAGCCTAATCCGATAACCCCTACTTTTACCTTTTTGTTTTTCATGTTCTCCAAAACTCCTGTTTACAAAATGAATATTTTATGCTATACTCTAAGATAACAGAACCAAAAACAAATTAAAATATAAAAACAGCTATTTTTTATACAAAAACAGACATTTAGGATGTGCTGCTATTGTTTCCCGTAACATTTTATGATATGAAAGAGGTAAGGCGGCTATTTTCCGTGCGTTCGGTAATAACTTCTATAAATGCTGTTCGCCCGAGAGATTTTTATTTCAAGGGTGAGATGCACGATTTTTGGGAGGTTGTTTTTTTGCTTAACGGAAGTGTTTTTGCCACAGCGGACGAAAGAGTGTATAAGCTGACCGAGGGGCAGCTCTTGTTCCATAGACCGCTGGAGTTCCATAGGATATGGTCTGCGGACGACACATCCCCCCATGTGATTATTTTTTCCTTTGAAGCTACAGGGGAGGGAATGCGTTTTTTTGAGAACAAGCTCTTCACTCTCGGAAGAGAGGGAGCCGAGGCGGTAACCGAAATCAGCCAAGTCATAGAAAAAGCGCTTAATATTTCCGAAAATACCGGCAGAAATGACGAAAAGTATATTTTCTCGACACATAAAGCGGCAAACGCAATTGAGCGCTTTTTGCTCGGGCTGTATAACACCGAGGCGGCTTCAATAAATACGGCGAGAGATGCCGGCAGTGAGGATTATAAAAAGATTGTTCGGGTGATGCATGAAAACGCCGAGAAAAATCTTTCGGTGGCTCAGATAGCCAAATTGTGCAATATGAGCGTAAGCTCTCTTAAGAAAAAGTTCTCGATATATTCCGATAAGGGCGTGGGTAAATACTTTCTGTATGTAAAAATGCGCAAGGCGATTATAATGCTTTGTGACGGAGTAAGCTCCGCCGAGATAAGCGAGGCACTCGGTTTCTCAAGCGTAAGCTATTTTTATGCCTCTTTTAAAAGAGAAATCGGACTCACCCCGAGAGAATATCTGACACAAACTAAATAAAACTCATTATATACTGGAGGATTTTATGACACTTGTTGTTATGGCTGCCGGAATGGGCAGCAGATACGGAGGATTAAAGCAGCTTGACCCGGTTGGACCATGCGGTGAGTTTATTGTCGATTATGCGGTTTATGATGCTATGAACGCCGGGTTTGACAAGGTTGTTTTTATTATTAAGGAAGAGAACCTTTCTGTTTTCAAGGAGACAGTGGGGAACAGAATATCCCGGTATATACAGGTGGAATATGCTTTTCAGAAGCTGAATGATATACCCTCCGGTTATACAATACCCAAGGAGAGGACAAAGCCCTGGGGAACGGGTCATGCTGTTTTAACCGCCAAGAGGCTTATAAACGGTAGCTTTGCGGTTATTAATGCGGACGATTTTTATGGCAAGGAGAGCTATCGGCTTATAAACGATTACCTTAGTAGTCCGAAGGAAAAGGATAAAGCGCATTACTGTATGGCAGGCTTCGTTTTAAAAAACACCCTGACCGAAAACGGTCATGTTGCCAGAGGAGTATGCGACATTGATAATAACGGTATGCTCATGGATGTAACCGAGAGAACCAAAATAAAGCGTATAGACGAGCAGGTCTGCTTTTTTGAGGAGGCGGACGGCTGGACTCCGATTGATGAAAACACCGTTGTTTCCATGAACTGCTGGGGGTTTGACCATAGCTTCTTTGGGTTCTTAGAAAAAGGATTTTGCGCTTTTCTTGAAAAAAACAAAGAAGACCTGACAAAGTGCGAGTATTATCTTCCGTCCGCCGTGAAGGAGAGCATGGAGAACGGTAAAAGTGACGTCAAGGTATTGCAAACCGCTGCAAGATGGTACGGTGTAACCTATCGAGAAGACAAATCGGCGGTAGTGTCTTACATAAAGCAACAAATACAAAAAGGAGTTTATCCGAGTAGCTTATGGATATAATATATGATGAAATTGTAAGGGTTACTTCGCAGTTTAAAATAAACGGCAGGGTTACCGGAGCCGAAAAGATTGAGCTCGGACATATAAACACAACCTATCGTCTGTTTACGGACGGAGAAGATGACTTTATACTGCAAAGAATAAACACCGATATTTTTGTTGAGCCGGATAAGCTGATTGAAAATATTTTAGCGGTAACATCCTTCCTTGCCAAAAAAATAGCCCAAAAAAACGGCGATTTAAAAAGAGAGACATTAACGCTTATTGAGACAAAAGAAGGCGGGTACCTTTATAATACTCAAAGCGGATATTATCGTATGTATATATTTATCAAGGATGCCACAAGCTACAACACCGCTGTTCGACCTGTTCTGTTTCACAACGCTGCGGTTGCGTTCGGAAGGTTCCAGAAGCAGCTCTGCGATTTCCCTGCCGAGAAGCTGCACGAAACGATAAGAAACTTCCACAATACTCCGAGCAGGTTTAATGATTTTTGCCTGTCCGTAGAAAAAAATGCCTCCGGCAGAGCGGGCATGGCAAGCAGGGAAATAGAGTTTATAAGAAGAAGAGCGGCGTTTTGTCCTTTTATAACCGAAAAAATCCAAAACGGGGTTATTCCGCTCAGAGTAACTCATAACGACACAAAGCTGAATAATATAATGATAGACAATAAAACGGACGAGGGTGTATGTGTTATAGATTTGGATACCGTTATGCCCGGCTCTGTGCTGTATGACTTCGGGGACAGTATACGGTTCGGCGCAAGCAGCGCCGCTGAGGACGAGAAGAACCTTGACAGGGTATATATGGATTTGTCTCTGTTTGAGGAGTTTACCAAGGGCTTTTTATCGGAAGCCAAGGAGATTCTTACAGATGCGGAGATAGACCTGCTGCCCTACGGAGCAATAATGATGACGCTTGAGTGCGGTATGCGCTTCCTCACGGACTATATAGACGGAGACAAGTATTTCGCTCTGCACTACGAGGGGCAGAATTTTGACCGGGCAAGAACTCAGCTTAAGCTCGTTTTGGACATGGAGAGAAAGCTCCCAGAGATGAAGGAAATAGTAAAAAAGTACAGTAAATAAGGTTCATAGCATGAAAAAATTGGTTACGCAATAACAATAGCGTGTGTAGATATAATTTTTCTTTAAATACATGTGTTGCACAGAATGGAGATTAATATGCGTATAGGGATAGATTTGGGCGGAACAAGCGTAGCAGTCGGTCTTGTGGATGATAATTTTAATGTGATTAACAGAGCGAGCGCCCGAACCGCCGGAAGTAAGAGCGAGAAGGAGCTTGTGGCCGTAATTATCAGCTGCATTAATGATTTGATAAAAAAAAGCGGTGTTTCCTGGGATAATATCGATTCGATAGGTATAGGGAGCCCCGGAACAATAGATATTGATAACGGGATTGTAGTAAGAGCGGGCAATCTTCCTTTTAGGAACACTCCCGTCGTGAAATACTTGTCGGATGAGTTCTCGAAGAAGGTCTATATAGACAACGACGCAAATTGTGCTGCCTGGGGCGAATTTAATGCGGGAATCGCAAAGGGACTGGACAATGTAGTAATGGTAACTCTCGGAACCGGGATCGGCGGCGGTATTATAATAAACGGAAGGATTTTGCACGGTAAGGAGAACCATGCGGGTGAAATCGGGCATATAGTCATAGATATAAACGGAAAACGCTGTGCCTGCGGTCGTATAGGCTGCTGGGAAACGCTGGCTTCAACCCGGGCGTTGATAGAAAGAGTTAAGACCGAGGTGGAGCATGTTCCTTACAGCATACTCGGTCATATTGTGGCGGAGAACAATGGCGTTGTTGACGGCAGAACTCTTTTTATTGCCTTAAAAAAGGGATGCAAGGTTGCACGGAGTATTTTTAACGATTACATAGAGCTGCTCAGTATTGGTGTGTTTAATGTAATTGAGGTGCTTCGTCCTGATATTATTGTTTTCGGCGGCGGAGTCTCCAAGGAAGGCGAAACGCTGATAGCTCCGCTCCGTGAGCATATAGGTGAAATATCAACAAGAATAGAAGCCAGCACCCTAAACGACCAGGCGGGTATAATCGGTGCCGCTCTTCTTTATTTAAAATAACAAAGACACATTATCAAAAACCGCCTTAAATCCTAAGATTTAGAGCGGCTTTTTGCATGACTTCTATTACATAATTTTTTACTTATTATAGCGAGGCTGTCGGGAGGGAATACTTGCTCTTGTACTCCTCAAATTGCTCAATGAATTGCGGCTCGTTGGTCTTTACCTTATTAAGGTACATATGAGGGTCAAACGAATCCTCCTTCATTTGCAATACGCTTACGGCTATATTTGAGCAATGGTCGGATACCCTCTCGCAGTTGGAAATAAAATCGGTATAAATAAAACCAAGCTCAATGGTGCAAAGACAGTTCTGTAGCCTGTATATATGCCTTCTCTTCATCTCTGCACGCAGCCCGTCGATAACCTGCTCGAGCGGCTCAACCTTGCTGGCAAGCTCATGGCTGCTGGTCTCGAACGCTTTAACTGTATTATCCAGTATTTCTTCAAGAGCAGCTACGATTACCTTCTTTTCCTTTTCGGCTTCGGGTGAGAAGGCAATCTTTTTTGTGTGTATCTCCTCAGCTAAGGTAAGAATATTAATAGCATGGTCGCTTATACGCTCGAAATCGCCTATGCAATGCAGCAGCTTAGAAATCTCTCGGCTGTCGCTATTACTGAGCGATTTACTGCTCAGCTTAACCAAAAAGGTGCCCAGCTTGTCCTCGTAAACGTCGACCTTATCCTCGTTTTCCCGGATTTTTGCGGCTGCTTTTTCACTATACCTATCCATAAGCTTGATTGATTGGAGCAGGGTGTTCTTAGCCAGAACCGCCATTTTTACGGTCATGTTACGGCACTCCGCAATCGCAAAGGAAGGGGATTTCAATAGACGCTCATCAAGCAATTCGTATTCTTCCTTTGCGCTTTTATCCCTTATGGTAAGACAGGCAAGCTTCTCCAAGCCCTTTGAAAAGGGAATCAAAAGGAAGGTGGTTGAAACATTAAAAATACTATGCACAACCGCAATTCCGAAGGGGGTGATGATGCTATCCGTAAAATCACCCAAGAGCGGCTTAATTGAATAATACAGTATCAAAAAAATGATTGTTCCTATAAGGTTGAAGTAAAGATGCACAGCTGCAACCCGCTTTGCGTTCTTGTTGGCTCCAATGCCGGAAATAAGAGCGGTTAAGCAGGTGCCTATATTTTGTCCCATAATTATGGGTATACTAATTCCGTAGGTCATTTTGCCGGTAAGAGAAACCGC
>CAZGJQ010000015.1:0-13189 GCA_964525815.1 uncultured Oscillospiraceae bacterium | reverse complement strand
CTGAGCAGCCATGCGGTTATTGTCGTGCCTATGTTTGAGCCCATTATTACGCCTATGGACTGCCCGAACTGCATTATACCGGAGTTGACAAGCCCTATAACCATTACGGTAATTGCGGATGAGGACTGAACCGCAGCGGTTATTGCCGCACCAAAGGTGAGCGCCTTAAATCGGTTCGAGGTCATTTTGCCGAGCGTTTTCTCAAGCCTGCTCCCAGCCATTTTTTCCAGACCTGAGGACATTACATTCATTCCGTACAAGAACAGTGCGAGACCGCCGAACAAAGAAAAAATCGAAAAAACATCCATGTGTTTTAAGAACCCCCAAATTTACTCATTTTAATACTAAGCGTAAAATGTGAAATTAATTGCGGACATATGTAAACAATAGTTACCGGCGTAAAATATATTAAAAAACAGGCAAAATGTAGTTATTGAATTAGTCGGATTGATATGATAAGGTGATATATAAGCACAATAAAAATGGGGGGGTGAAAAAAACGGAAAGAGAAATATTGCTCTACATACAAAATTACACAAAAAACGACCTTTTTGACGTATTGATGCCGGGTATATCCTTTTTATCCGATTTGGGTTGGATATGGATTCTGTCGGCAGCTATATTAATGCTTTCCGAAAAATACCGCAAATACGGATTTGCGCTCTCCTTAGGGCTTTTTTTCTGCTTTGTCATTGGGAATATAACTCTTAAGCCGCTTTTTGCCCGGGTAAGACCTTATGATGTTTACGAGGACTTTGTAATAATGATAGAGAGTCTCAGGGATTTTTCCTTCCCCTCGGGACATACATATATTGCATTCTGCGGTGCCATGGTATTGCTTGCGGCAAACAGGAAAATCGGATATGCCGCATTTACCTTGGCAGTACTGACTGCGTTTTCCAGGTTGTATCTGCTTGTGCATTACCCAAGCGATGTGATAGCGGGAGCTGTGCTGGGTATTCTGATCGGATATCTTGCGGTACGCTGTATAGAGCTGCTGCAAAAAAGCTTTGCAGAAAAAAGTAAAACCTTACCTTAGCTTAACACACTTATCAGCTTCTTTCAATATAAATAATACACAAATTCATGCTTTACATTAAGCTTACTGTATGTTAAAATACCATTGTAAAAAAATGTCAGAAGGGTATGGAGATTATCCTGAAAGAGCATAAAACAAACAGAAAGGCAGGTGGGAGCTCGTGCTATCCTTCAATCCTACTTGTAAAAGCGTTAATGCATGGGCATTTATATGCAGAAAATACCCACAGATAAGGATTTGAGCAAGCTGAAAAAGAGTCAGTATTATAAGATAGTAGGAGTAATAACCGTTTGCATGGTTATTTTCTTCCTGCTATATCGTATAGACGGAATCAGCAGCACTATAGGCTGGCTCTTAAGCGTTCTCAGACCGGTTATATGGGGTGTTGCAGTGGCATATCTTCTCAACCCCATTCTATTATTCTTTGAGGGCAGGTTTACAAGATTTTTTTCAAAGAGCAAGCGGTCTCCATACAGGCAAAAAAAGCTGATAAAGATTTTCAGCATCACGCTAACCTTCGTATTCGGGATTTTTTTACTTACCTCGTTGCTCTTGCTTATTATTCCCGAGTTTTTGAGAAGCCTCCAGAAGCTGATAGAAATAATACCGGAGCAGCTTACCAATTTTACTAACTGGCTCGAGCTGCAAAAGCAGAGCGACAGTCCGTTCATGAAGAACTTCGGGGATGTTTTGCAATCCGCCATAGATTATTTTAACGACTGGCTGGAGACCACACTTAATTCATCAATCAAGGATATTTTGTCTGTGGCTACCAACAGTATTATATCGGTAATATCCTTTATAATTAATTTTTTAATCGCCATTGTGGTTGCCGTTTATGCTCTTATGGATAAGCAGCGGCTATTGGGGCAGTCAAAAAAGCTGCTGTTTGCCTTTTTCTCTCCCAAGAGAGCCAACGATATTCTACAAACGGCGCGGCACGGTCATATGGTGTTCGGCAAGTTTTTGTCCGGTAAGATAATCACCTCGCTCATGATAGGTTTTGCCTGCTTTATTCTTATGAGCATATTCCGGATACCCTATCCGCTTTTAGTCAGCGTTATAATCGCTTTTACTAATGTTATTCCCTTTTTCGGACCTTTTATCGGAGGTGTACCGAGTGCGTTGATTATTTTGCTTACCGATCTCAACAAGGGTATTATATTTTGTGTAATAATCGTAGTTCTGCAGCAGATAGAGGGCAATATTTTAACTCCCAGAGTCTTGGGCTCGAGAATAGGTATAAGCGAGTTCTGGGTTACCTCCTCCTTGCTGCTGTTCGGAGGCATGTTCGGCTTTGTCGGAATGATTGTTGCGGTGCCCTTGTTTGCGCTTCTGTATTACATAGCAAAAATGATTGTTAACAGACGGCTGGAAGAGAAGGAGCTGCCTCTTCCGTCCGAGGAGTATCAAAGGGTTGAGAGCTTAGAGGAGGACGGCTTTGTGTTCTTCTCGGAGGATAAAAAAGGACGGGATAACAAATCGGAGCCTTCTCTCGGCAGAATATTGGGGAGTAAGAAGCCGACCGAAACTGATTCGGATTTAAAAGACCAAGAATAACCATAAAACAAGCATCCGGAGCTTATGCTGCCGGATGCTTTTTCTTTTGGAAAATCGGTGCTATTCACCAAGGATTCTTTTTTTGTAATACAGATTTATTTCCGCTCCGAAGAACAGTATATACATACAGAAATACAGCCAGAGCATGAGCAGAACAACAGCCGTAAGACTTCCGTATAACGTGGTGTAGTTTGAGAAATTATCAATATAGAACGAGAAAAAGACGGAAAACGCTATCCAGCCCACAGCAGCTACAACAGCACCGGGAAGCTGCGTAAAAAAGCGGTGCTTACCGGAGGGAAGCGCCTTGTAGATAATGTTGAAGAACAAGACCAGAAAACAGAAGCCGATAAGATAGCGGAGAGACATGACGATAAAAATCAAGGCGTAATAGGAGGAGAAGTTCCTTTCTGTAAGTGAGATAATACGGTTTCCGAAAACAAGCAGCGTAAGGGTTACGGTGATAATGATTACAAAGGCTAAAGTATATAATATCGATAACAGCCTCACCTTTATAAAATGGCGTCCCTCTCTTTGCTCAAACACCGAGTTTAATCCTCCTATTACCGAATATACCCCTTTTGATGCAGACCAGAGCAGAACGGCGGCGGATACAAATGTGATTGTGTTGTTGGTGTTGTTTCTGAGCTCTATAACAATGCCTGAGAAGAAGTTGTCCACCTCGTCCGGCATTATACCTGCAGTAAAGCTTAGTATCTGTTCCTGCTCAAACGGAAGAAACCGAACCATGGACAGAAGAAGAATAATGAATGGGAATATTGAAAACATCATAAAGAAAGCGCCCTCAGCCGAATAAGCGCCGACCTTGTGTGCGCTTATTTTGCGGGTAAAATATTTAATAGTTCTAAACAGCTGCTTTATCATTCCAACCTCCATGCTCATACCAGGTATAAACAGCAACAAAGTTTTTGCAGGTATAAAAATACCTATTTTACAAGTGCTTCTCACGCCAAGAGCTGTTTATTTTATCCTAATAGGATTTAAAAATAACCTTAACAAACATAACCTTTAGGAACCAAAAAACAAGGCAGCAACATCCGGTTATTATAAGCAGAGCTATGCTTGCCCAGAAGGACAGATATGTAATCTCAAACAGCTGCCGGAATAGCAGCACTCCCGTTGCGAAAATAGCGGACATAGCAGTTACCAAGGTAAGCCTGAGCCTGTCAAGCGGCATGGAAATAAACAGCACTCCGAGCAGAGCTACAATGCCGGTTATAAGAACGCATATCATGGATACCTCCGCTCTTGTCAGGTCAATCAGCCTTGCTACAATATGCACAGTCAAAACGCCCGCTACGACAGTAAGTCCGGTAGGCGCAGCCTTTATCATTACATTCTGCAAAAACCTTCCCCGAACCCGCTCCTTATTGGGCTGGAACGCAAGGAAAAAGGCGGGTATTCCAATGCTGACCGCACTGATAAGGGTAAGATGAATGGGCTTGAACGGATATGGGGTAACCATAAACAAGAATATTAGGGTAAGCAGTGTGGAATATATTGTTTTAACAAGAAAAAGCGAGGCGGTACGCTGAATATTGTTTATTGCCGTACGTCCCTCGTCCACAATTTTGGGAACCGCCTCAAAGGAGGAGTCCAGGAGGACGATATCCGCAACCGTTCTTGCGGCGTCGGTACCCTCCGCAACGGCTATGGAGCAGTCCGCCTCCTTCATTGCGAGCACATCGTTTACTCCGTCTCCCGTCATCGCCACGGTATGCCCCTTATCCCGCAGAGCCTTAATAAGGAGCTGCTTCTGCTGAGGTGATGTTCTTCCGAAAACAACATATTTTTCCGCAATATCCGCTATTTCGCTTTGGTCGGTAACCGAAGACATATCGACGGTTTGTTCCCAGCCTTCCACTCCTACCGTTTTCGCAATCATAGATACGGTCAAGTGGCTGTCACCCGAAATAATTTTTACCGAGACTCCTTGTCTCGAAAAATATTCTATGGTCTCCTTGGCGTTCTGCCGTACGGTATCACTCAGTAATATTAAGCATATGGCGCTGCGATCCTTCGGTAGATTTTTATCGTTGTTAATAGTACTGCTCTTGGAAAGGCAAAGCACTCTGTAATCCTTTGCAAGGAGCAGAACCCTGGATTTTGTTTCTGTTTCCTTTTCGGTTAAAACAATTTCGGGTGCTCCTAATATGTATGCGCCTTTATTCGGGAAATATGCACCGCACCATTTCCTTTTGCTTGAGAAGGGTACGGTTAGCTGTGGCTCCCAGTCTCCGCTGCTCTTTAGGTATTGACCGACAGCGTTTAATGTCTGATTACCGTCCAGACACGAATACAGGGATGCAAGGACGGCTTCCGCTTCCTCTTTTTCAGCGGCGTTTAATAATATAATATCCTCGACCTGCATGCTTCCCTCGGTAAGGGTTCCGGTTTTGTCAAGGCAGATAACATCGGTACGGGCGAGCATCTCCACGCTGTAAAGCTCGTTGACCAGCACTCTTTTTCTCGCAAGCCTTATAACCACAACCGCAAGAACCGTGCTTGTCAGCAGGATAAGTCCCTCCGGTATCATTCCAATCAGAGCGGCAACGGTCTGCTCGGTTGCAAGAGCTCGGGTATTGCCCGCAAGAGTGTACTGCCGTACAAAAAACAGCAGGCCAAGCGGAATTATGACCACCGATATAATTCTTATTATTTTTCTAAGGCTCTTTACTATTTCGGAGGCACGGGTCTTGATTTTTTTAGCCCCTGCGCTTATCTCATAGGAAGCATTATCGGCTCCGACCGCATCCGCCTGCGCGATACATTTTCCGGAGGAAATAAAGCTACCCGAGTACAGCATGTCTCCTTGCTCTTTAGTCACCGACTCGCTCTCTCCGGTCAAAAACGCCTCGTTGACCTCGCAGCCTCCCTCCAAAACAACACTGTCTGCAACAACCTGCTTACCCGGCGAATAAAGAATAATATCATCAAGCACAACCTCGTCGCTCTTAACGGTTATTTCTTTACCGTTTCGCCTTACCGCAACGGTTGCCGCAGACATAAGAGAGAGCTTGTCTGTCGCTCTCTTCGCGCGTATCTCTTGAATAATATCTATAAGGAAGTTGGAAATTACAATCCCCATAAAGAGCATATGCTTGTATGAGCCGACACTAATCAGTGCTGCCGCCAAAACAATATTTACAAAATTGAACAGGGTAAACAGTGTATTCCGTATAATCAGCCAAACACTCTTGGTCTGCACAATTGCATCCGCATTTGTTTTGTTCTGCTTTATACGGGTATTAACCTGTTTAGTATTCAGCCCGGTGGAAATGTCCGGAGTGTATCGTTTTATATCGGGGTATTTTCTTTTTATCAGCCTCAGCCGTGAAACTATTTTTGGCATAACAGGCGTTGCTACCTTTCTAAGCTTGTTACTTGAATACATTTTCGCTTATTATACAACATTATTCTTATAATTGCAATTGACCTTTTTTTAAGATTATGTTATACTTGCCTTAAGGTGGTTTTATTGTGTTGTTGAAAAGTGATTTCGATGAAAAAGAGCTTGCCGGGCGCTGGGATAAAAGGCTTGACCCCGCACGATTTGCCGGGAACGACGATGTAACGGATATATTTTTTCGGGGCAAGCGCAAGGGTAACAGAATTAAGCTGATCCGAAGGTCCGGAGTATCCCGTCTCTGGTTCTCCACGGTTTTTAGAGGGAGAATTGTCTCGTCGAGGAACGGAGCATCTATTCGGGGTGTTTTTACGAAGAGCATACCCGATTATATTTTAGCAGCACTCGGGCTTAGCTTTGTTTTTTATATATACATGACCGTCAGGGAGCGTCAAATGCCCATGACGGCAATTAATTTTATTCTTGTGTTTTCCATGCTGCTGGCTTTTTTATCCCTTCGTACGGGAAGAAAGACAAAAAGGCTATACCTTGATATATTAAAGGACATAACCGAGAAAAAGCGCTTATAAATCAAGTTTTTTACCGGAATATCACTGTTCTGTAAAAAAAAGCTTGACAAAGCGTTTTCGTGAATATATAATAGAAAAAATATGCAAGGGAGAGGTTAAAATGTTTGTCTCATATGAAGATAAGTTTGGAAAAGAAGGCATTACCTATGATGATGTGCTGCTATTACCTGCGGAAAGCAATGTGCTACCCTCGAACGTAAACACCGCAACTAAGCTGACAAACAGAATATCGCTCAGCATTCCGATGATGACCGCCGCAATGGATACGGTAACCGAGTCAAGAATGGCAATCGCAATAGCGAGAGAGGGCGGTATCGGCGTTATACACAAGAATATGAGCATAGAGGAGCAGGCTGATCAGGTAGAGAGAGTAAAGAGAAGCGAGAACGGAGTAATAACCAATCCGATTTTCCTGAGCAGAGACCACTATGTCTATGATGCTTGCGAGCTTATGGCAAAATACCGGATTTCCGGGGTTCCCATATGTGACCAAGGCAAGCTTGTCGGCATAATAACAAACAGGGACATCCGGTTCCTCGACACCTATGATATAAAAATAGACGAGGTTATGACAAAGGAAAACCTTGTTACCGCAAAAACAGGAACAACCCTTGAGGAAGCGCAGCAGATACTGCGTGCCCACAAGATAGAGAAGCTGCCGCTGGTGGACGATAACGGAAGCCTCAAGGGACTTATAACCATAAAGGATATAGAAAAAACTCAGAAATACCCATCCGCCGCCAAGGACGAGATGGGAAGACTTATATGTGCGGCGGCAATCGGGGTTACAGACGATGTTCTGCAACGGGCTGAGCTGCTTTTAAGAGCGGGTGCTGACGCTCTGGTACTGGATTCCGCACACGGTCATTCGGCGAATATTTTAAATGCGCTCAGTAGCATAAAGGACGCTTTCCCCGATTCGCAGGTTATAGCCGGTAATATCGCAACAGCCGAGGCTGCGGAGGCATTGATAAAAGCGGGTGCGGACGCTATAAAGGTAGGCATTGGCCCGGGCTCCATATGTACGACAAGGGTGGTCGCCGGTATCGGAGTTCCGCAAATTACCGCAATCTTTGATGCGGCGTTGGCTGCGGCAAGGCATGATATACCCATAGTTGCAGACGGGGGAGTCAAGTTCTCCGGCGACATAGTAAAGGGTATTGCCGCAGGTGCGGATGTTATAATGGTAGGCTCGCTGGTTGCCGGATGTGAGGAGGCTCCCGGTGAGCTTGAGATATATCAGGGCAGACAATTTAAGACCTACAGAGGCATGGGCTCGATAAGCGCCATGCAGAGAGGAAGCAGAGACAGATACTTCCAGAGCGACAGCAAGAAGCTGGTACCCGAAGGGGTAGAGGGGCGGGTTGCATACAAGGGAATGCTATCTGAGACAGTTTATCAGCTTATGGGTGGTCTGCGAAGCGGTATGGGCTACTGCGGAACACGCACCATAAAGGAGCTTAAGGATAACGGACGGTTTATCCGTATAACGGGTGCGGGGCTTAAGGAGAGCCATCCGCACGATGTCTATATAACCAAGGAAGCACCGAACTATAGCTTTAATCCCCATGTATAGAATATAGACAGAAAAAATGAGAGGGTGATCTCGATTGAAAAACAGACTTTTATCCCTTGCTCTGGCGTTGCTTCTGTTTACGGCGGTATTGCCGTTATCTGCCCAGAGCGTATCATACGGTGCGGAGATAAGAGTACCCGCTGGCGGGTATAAAACCGCATATGTCGATAATTCCTCGGTTTATAACCAATCATATTATAACCAGCTGAGTCCGATTCAAAAAACGGTTTATGACGCTTTGGTCGGTATTCCTACATATGACATAGAAATTGACATTCCCTTGCTTGAGGAGCTGACCTTCACGAGCGATATGTTTGAGCCGAGCCAGTCCGAGCTTGAGGTTATAATCGATGCCGTAAGCAATATTGTTCAGCCAGCATTAAATGCGTTTTTGCGGGACGAGGCAATTGTTTTTTGGCTGGATTTGAGCGGTACAGCCGGCTCCACCGGCTTCGGCTTCGGATATTTTTATGACGGTCAGGAGCAAGGCACCCATTATTGGATCGTTGATGAAATAACAATATTTGCTGTGGTTTCGGATACATATAAGCCGGACACACAGAGCTTTGTAAACGCCGTTACCGATGCGGTGGACGGATTTGTAACAGAATCCTCAAGCAGGTACGGCATACTCAAGGATATACATGATTACTTGTGTGACACCGTAGTTTATGACCTTAACGCCCCATATGCGCATGAGCCATACGGAGCCTTGGTCGACGGTAAGGCGGTTTGCGAGGGCTATGCGGAGGCCTTTAAGCTGCTGTGTGACAGATTTGGCATACCCTGCGCCGTAATCCTCGGTGAGGGTGTCGTCAGCTCGGGCAGCGAGCCGCATATGTGGAACTATGTGCAGATGGAGGATGGTTACTGGTACGCCGTCGATGTAACCTGGGACGACAGACCGGGTGAGCCCTATTATGATTATTTCCTTGTCGGCTCGGAAACGGTTGCGGAAAACTTCGGCTCGGTAACCTTTTCGCAGTCCCATATCGAGGACGGATACTTCTCATACGGCAGCGAAATGGAATTTGTTTATCCTGTTATCAGCCAAACCGCTTACCAGCCCGACCCGTGCGGAGAGGGACATACACCGGGGGAATGGGAGATTGTAGCCGAGCCTACCGAGACGGAGCAAGGTCTAAGGGTCAGGAGATGCACGGTGTGCGGAGAGATAACAGAGAGTGAGATTATACCGGTTCTGTTACCCTCAGACCCTCAGCTTAAGGATGACAGCTCCTTGACGGTTGAGGAGGAATACTTAGTGGGGCTTACCGAGCATATGACCGTATTAATGGTTAAAGGTGAGTTTGAAGGGGATATAATAATTACCGATAAGGACGGTAATGTGTTGCAGGATGCTTCCATTATGGGAACGGGCTGCATTATTACGGCAGGCAGCAGCACCTATATAGTAATTTTGTTGGGGGACGCAAACGGAGACGGTGTAGTTAACTCTATAGATTATCTTTTTATAAAAAGAGCGTTCTTGGGCACCTATACTTTAGAAGAGGCGGCACTAAGAGCTGTATGCATTAACGGAGCAGAGCTTCCGACTTCGTTGGATTACCTAATGGTAAAGCGGCATTTCTTGGGCACATATGATTTATACGAATAAAAGGCGTTCTCTGGGACTTATTTTTGGAGATGGTTTTTTGTGGAATTCTTACGGCAAAAATATCCTCCCTCTGAGCCCTGCGGGTGCGAAACCTGCAGAAGCTTCTGTAAGAGACCGGGCTGGTGGACCGTGGAGCAGGCCGATTTGGCGGTGAAAAACAGGCTGTCCGGTAGAATGATGCTTGAGATTTCGCCCGAGTTAACTTTTGGAGTTATTTCACCCGCTTTTTACGGCAACGAGCGTAAGATTGCGCAAAACAGATATGCGGGGAACGGATGTAATTTCTTGAAAAAGGGTCTATGCGAGCTGCACGGTACGGCATATATGCCTCTTGAATGCAGCTATTGTCATCATAGCCGAGCGGGTACCGGTCTGCAATGTCATTCGGATATTGAAGAGGCTTGGAACTCCATACCGGGGCAACGGCTTGTGCGCAGATGGTGTAACATCGTTGAGAGCCGAGAAGGTCTGGAAATTCTTAATTTGATACAAAAAAAATAAAAAAGAGAGCTTTTTTAGCAACAAGCTCTCTTTTTATTGCGTAATTACTGCTTTACCGGTCTTATCCACTTCATAGTAAGGAAGTATTTGATGCACAGGATTGTCTTGGTTACATCCTCGGACAATATCATTAAAATATATACGAGAACAAAATCCATTTTAAGCAGTATGCCGCAAACAAAGGTTATGGGCAGGCCTATTCCCCAGAGACAGAGTAAATCGAACAGCATACCCTTCTTTGGGTCGCCGCCCGCACGGAATATTCCCACTATTGCTATAAACGGAATGTTCTTTACGCTTATCGCAAGCCCGAAAACCAGCAGGAGCAGAGAAGCGACCTGTCTTACATTATCCTCGATGTTGAACAGGCTCAGGATGCTACCTCTCAGCCCAATAACCGCTGCTCCCAAAAGTAATCCGGTTACCGGTACAAGACAAAGGAATCGCTTCGCATATTCCTTGGCGTCCTCGAATCGCTTAAGTCCTATGTACTTGCCTACAAGAACCGCACAGGCATTGCACAGACCTATAAAGAAAACAAACACAAGGTTCTCTACCGTCTTTGATATTGTCAGGGCAGCAAAGTGGCTGTGGCTCATATGCCCATATATAGAGTTGTATGCGGTCATTCCGACCGCCCATAGCATCTCGTTAAAAAACACCGGCAAAACGATGGAATAAAACTCTCTTAGTCCCGAAACGGTAAAGGAAAAAAGCTCCTTTATTGATGAAAAAATAATGGTTCGCTTGGCGGCGGAGAACAAAAAGACCATAGTAGGGTTTACTACCGAGGCAATAACGGTTGCAAGCGCGGCGCCTGTTACTCCCATCTGCGGAAAACCGAATTTCCCAAATATAAGCAGGTAGTTGAACAAAATATTGGTCGCTACGGAAAAAATATTGGAGTACAGCGGTATTTTTACCTGCTCTGTTGCTCTGAGGACGGAGGAGAATCCCATTGTAAGGGAAACGCCGAAGTAAGAGAATGCGACATACCGCAGATATTTAACGCCTATTTCGGTAACAGCGTCGTTGTCGGTAAAGACCCTCATGCACAGCTCGGGCATAAAGAACGCAAGCGTGAAAAAAACAAGGGAGACAGTAAAGCAATTGGCTAATATTACACCATAGGTCTTTTTTATGCCGCTTATATTTCCGGCACCCCAGTATTGGGCAACAAAAATACTGCCTCCTGAGCAAATTCCGAACAAAAACACGTTATGCAAAAAGGTTATTTGCGCCGCCATACCAACAGCGGATATAGCGTTGTCGCTTAAGCTGCCTATCATTAGAATATCTATAAGCGAAAAGGAGCTTGTCAGCAGGTTTTGCAATGCAATAGGCAGTGCAAGCATCAGCACCGATTTCCAGAACCGCTTGTCGGCAAGCATTTTTTTTATGAACACAGAGTATCTCCTTTATATTGAAAAAATACGCAAAACGGTTTATAATGGCAATACATTACGGAGGTGTGAGTATGCTATGGAATCCGTGGCACGGCTGCAAAAAATACAGCGAGGGCTGTTTGAACTGCTATGTATACCGAACCGATGCGAGGCATGAACGGGACGCCTCCGAGGTCAAGAAGAACAAGGACTTTGACAAGCCGGTACAGCGCAGGAAAAACGGAGAGTACAGGCTGCTGACAAAGGATATCGTATATACCTGCTTTACCTCCGATTTTTTCCTGGACAGTGCGGACGAGTGGCGCAGTCAGGCCTGGGCAATGATAAAGGAGCGCAGCGACCTGCATTTCCTTATAATCACAAAAAGGATAAATCGTTTCGGAATATCCCTTCCTGCCGATTGGGCAGACGGCTACGATAATGTTACAATCTGTGTAACCGCAGAGAATCAACGCCGTGCAGACGAGAGGCTGCCAATTTTTCTTGATTTACCAATTAAGAACAGGATTATTATATGTGAGCCTCTGCTGAGTGCGATTAACCTGTCGCCGTATCTTGACAAGCAGATTAAGAATGTTACGGTGGGGGGAGAATCGGGGAGCAGGGCACGGGTATGTGATTATGACTGGGTGCTCGATATTAGAAGGCAATGCATGGAAGCGGGAGTGTCCTTTAGCTTTAAGCAAACCGGAGCTCTGTTTAAAAAGGACGGCAAGCTCTTTCGTATAGAGCGAAGGAATCAGCACTCACAGGCAAGAAAAGCAAATATAAGCTTTGTTCCTAAATAACTAAAGCGGCAGCAGGGTATAAACTCCTTGCTGCCGCACTGTTTTTTGTAATTATCAGTTCTTCAGCGATTGAAGCGGAGCGGGAATCCGTCCTCCTCTTTTAATAAAAGCAGAAGGTGAGGAGCTGTTTATATTCATAACCGGCGCATCGCCCAATAATCCGCCGAAGCTGATAATGTCCCCTGTTTTCTTCCCCTCGGCGGGGATGATTCTTACGGCGGTTGTCTTTGAATTGACCACACCGATTGAAATTTCGTCCGCAATCAGCGCCGAAATCACATCGGCGTTTGTCTCGCCGGGAACGGCTATCATATCCAGTCCTACCGAGCAGACCGCCGTCATAGCCTCCAGCTTTTCAAGGCATAGGCAGCCCTTGTTTACAGCGTTGATCATTCCCTCGTCCTCGCTGACGGGTATAAAAGCGCCGGACAGTCCGCCCACATGGGAGGAAGCCATTACGCCTCCCTTTTTAACCGCATCGTTCAGCAGGGCAAGAGCGGCGGTTGTACCGCAGCCTCCGCAGCACTCCAGTCCCATTTCCTCAAGAATTCTTGCCACCGAGTCCCCTATTGCGGGAGTAGGAGCAAGAGAAAGGTCGACTATACCGAACGGAACCTCCAACCGCATGCTTGCATCACGAGCGACGAGCTGACCTACCCGGGTTATCTTAAACGCTGTTTTCTTTATAATCTCGGACACCTCGGAAAGGCTTGCTCCCCTTGTCTTCTCAACCGCACTTCTTAC
>CAZGJQ010000014.1:0-29262 GCA_964525815.1 uncultured Oscillospiraceae bacterium | reverse complement strand
TTCTATTTCAAAAATAATATGCGAAAACAAGGGCGAATGGGTTAACTATATAAAATCCTCCGTTCTGCGTCTGCAGCTAAAGCATAAGAATAAGCTGCTTTGCGGTATGGATATGATGTTCTGCGGGAACATTCCTATTGCGGCGGGATTGTCCTCCTCCTCCAGCCTGGTGGTTGCCGCCGCCGAGGCTGCGGTTGCGCTTAACGGGCTTGCGTTAGACGACAGGGACTTCATTTCTCTGTGCGGAGAGGGTGAGTGGTTTGTAGGCTCAAGAGGAGGCTCGGGCGACCATGCGGCTATGAAGAGCGGTAAAAAGGATAAGATTACCCATCTTAATTTCTTTCCTTTTACCTGCGGTGAATCGGTTGAATTCCCCCCCGAATGCAGGATTGTGGTAGCGAACAGCTATATTGAAGCAAAGAAAAGTGCGGGTGCAAAGGATATATTCAATCAAAGGGTGGCATGTTACGAGTTCGGTTTTATGCTGGTGAAGAAGAATTTTCCGCAATACAAAGAAAGACTTAACTATCTTCGGGACATCAACCCCAAGAACCTTGATGTACCGCCAAGCAAAATATACGAGATATTGCTCACCCTGCCCGAAAGAGTAACAAGCGAGGAAATAAAAAATTTGCTCCCCGAATATGGTAAGGAAATCGAGCGAATTCAAAAGAGCCATGCTGTTCCGGATTATTATGAAATACGCAGTGTTATGCTGTACGGAATTGCGGAGTGTATCCGAGCGGACAAATGCATGGATATGCTTGGCGCCAAGGATTATGCCTCATTAGGCAGACTGATGAATATTAGCCATAACGGGGACAGAGTATATAAGGACAATAGTGAATATGATTACAGCGCTTCGGACGAATATCTGCTGAAGCTGATATCCGACCTTAGGAGCGAGGATCTTGACAGGGTCGCTTCCGCACAGATTTATAATCAGCCCGGAGGTTACGGCTGCTCCACCCCAGACATTGACGCTCTTATTGACATGGTAAAGGAGCAGGACGGCGTTTACGGTGCGCAGCTCTCGGGCGCAGGGCTGGGCGGTTGTATTATCATTCTGGTTGACAGCAGAAAAGCAGACGATTTGCTTGAGAAATTAAGATTGGACTATTATGATAAAAAAGAGCTTCCTATGGGAGCACAGCTCTTTACGCCGGTTGCCGGCTCTCTTGTGCTTTCCGTACCTATTAGGGTTCCGGTCGGCATATAACAGAAAGGTGAAAGCAAAACATGACATTGGTTATTATGGCGGCAGGTATGGGAAACCGCTACGGAGGCTTGAAGCAGATAGACCCGGTCGGTCCGAGCGGAGAGTTTATCATTGATTATTCGATTTATGATGCGATGAAGGCGGGATGCGACAGGGTCGTTTTTATTATAAAAGAAGAGAACCTTGAGCTGTTCCGGCAGACGGTGGGCAAGAGAATCGAAGGCAGTGTTAAGGTGGACTACGCTTTTCAGCGTGCGGAGGATATACCTGTTAATATAAAAATACCGGAACGGAAGAAGCCCTGGGGCACCACTCATGCCGTGCTCTCCTGTAAAGGCTTGGTTTCCGGCGCGTTTATGGTTATAAACGCAGATGATTTTTACGGAAGGGAAGCATACAGGGTTGTTTTTGATTATCTATCCTCTCTACCTGAGGATATGCAGGATAAATATTGTATGCCCGGCTATATTTTGAGGAATACTCTGTCCGAGAACGGGCATGTTGCGAGAGGAATTTGCCGGGTGGATAGTAACGGCTGTCTGACCGATATTGTAGAGCGGAAAAAGGTTATGCGCAACAACGGAAAAGCGCAGTTCTGTGACTTAACGGGTGCTTGGCGGGATATAGACGAAGACTCGGTGGTGTCGATGAATTTTTGGGGCTTTACAAACTCGGCGTTTGGAATGTTGGAAAATGCGTTTTCCGCATTTCTTCGAAACAAGGACACAAGCCTTGAAACAGACGAGCATTACCTTGCCACCGCAATAGGCGAAGCGATAAAGGAAAAGGATTGCTTGGTAAAGGTGCTCGGTACCTCCGCTAAGTGGTTCGGGGTTACATATTATGAAGATAAGGCGACGGTTACCGAACAAATACAGGACTATGTTTTAAGAGGCGAATATCCAAATAAGCTCTGGGATTAAAAAAAGGAAAAGCTTGGAATGAAGTATGATGTTGTAATAGTCGGAGCGGGACCGGCGGGAATTTTTACCGCTCTTGAGCTGGTGCGAGCCGACAGCGGTAAGAGAATAGCGTTAATAGAAAAAGGGTTACCTCTCGGTAAGCGCAGCTGCCCGAAGAAGGCGGTGGGTAGGTGTGTAAAATGCAAGCCCTTTTGTCATATTACCACCGGCTTCTCGGGTGCCGGTGCGTTTTCGGACGGAAAGCTCTCCTTAAGCTATGAGGTGGGAGGCGAGCTTCCGGAGTTGATAGGCGTTCAATATGCACAGCAGCTAATTGAATATACCGACAATATTTATCTCGAATTCGGGGCGGACAAGCAGGTGGAAGGACTCGGAAACCTGGAAAAGGTCAGGGAGATTCGCTCTCTTGCGATAAAAGCGGGGCTTAAGCTTGTAGATTGCCCTATAAGACATTTGGGTACTGAAAGAGCTCATGACCTATATTTTTCGTTACAAGAATATCTTGTCGAAAAAGGGGTTGATTTGTATTTTTCAACAGAATGCAGCAACCTTATTATTAAGAAGGACATATGTGTCGGTATTGTAGTGAATAAGGTCGGAGCCCAGAATGACGAAAACATATACGGAGACAATGTTGTAATTGCCACAGGCAGAAGAGGAGCGGAGTGGCTGGAGCGGATTTGTTGCTTGCACAATATTTTTCATCAGCCCGGTACGGTTGACATCGGTGTAAGGATTGAGGTTCGCAACGAGGTAATGGAGCATGTCAACAACGTGCTTTATGAGTCCAAGCTGATAGGATACCCCAAGCCGTATAAAAACAAGGTAAGAACCTTCTGCCAGAATCCGGGAGGATTTGTCTCGCAGGAGAACTATGACAACGACCTTGCGGTCGTTAACGGGCACTCATATAAGGAGTTCAAGTCGGAAAACACAAACCTTGCCGTTTTATGCTCTCATAACTTCAGCGTTCCGTTTAATCAGCCGATTGCATATGCACAGAAGATAGGGGAGCTAACTAATATGCTCGGAGACGGACATATTTTGGTGCAGCGGTTCGGGGATATTCTTGACGGCAAGAGAACCTGGCAGAGAGAGCTTGCTTTTTCTAATGTAAAGCCAACCCTTACCGATGCTGTAGCGGGTGATATAACTGCGGCTATGCCCTACAGAGCAATGATAAATATAATTAACTTTATTAAAGCGGTAGACATTGTGGTACCCGGCTTTGCCAGCAGCGAAACACTGCTCTATTCACCGGAGCTAAAGTTCTACAGCAACAGGGTTAGGATGGACGACAGTCTGAGCACCAGTGTAAAAGGGCTGTATTGTCTGGGGGATTCAAGCGGCTGGACACGGGGGTTAATGATGGCATCCGTTATGGGGATTCATATGGCAAGGCAAATCACAAAAAGCATGGAATAAACTAATTACAAAAATAAACTAATTACAAAAAGGAGTGGACAAAACAGACACTTTATGATATAATTGAAACATGAAAAAAACAACAATAACAGCGGAAAAAAAGTGCCCGCAATGCGGAAAAGTTGAAAATCAAATAAAAAAGGGATTCAATCCATCGGGAACACAACGTTGTATGTGTAAGGAGTGCGGCGTTGTCTATACAATCGACCCGAAGAAGAGAGAATATCCAGAAGAAACCCAAAAGCTTGCAATTAAAATGTATTATTCAGGCGTTAGCGGACGCGGAGTGGGCAAGGTTCTGGGCATGAGCAAGGCAAATGTTTATAACTGGATTAAAAAAAACGACGCCAGCACCGACAAATAAACAAATGTTCTATGAATTAGATGAATTATATTGGTTTGTTGATCACAAACCAAAAACGAAAACACGTGAAAACGTGTATTTGATGACGATGGTAAGCCGTTTACCTCGTCAAATCGTCGGCTTTGATGTCGCCTTCGACAAGTCGCCGGAGCGTATTCAGGCAATTGTGGACAATGCTTCCGATGCGGAAAATTATTGTACAGACGGTTGGATGGGCTATGTCGATGTGGTTTATCCCGGGCGGCATATCCGTAATTGCCGAGATAAAAGCGACACATTTACGGTAGAGGGTGTAAATGCCGATTTGCGGCACTATATCCCTATTCTTGCACGACGCAGCAGATGTTTTCCGAGAAAATTGGAAACATTGCAAGCTGTATTGGAAGTGTTTGTGGATGCGTATAATCGATTCGGCATTGCAAAATACAAATATCGTAAGTCTCGACAAACAGGTGAAATCCCTTTTGCTCTTGTTGACTTTCTTTAGGCTTTTGTTTGTCCACACCTTTACAAAATGTGTGCTTGACATTTTGAGCATACGGCTGTAAAATAACAAAATCGAGCTGTTAGGTATCAGGAGAAAACACCGGAGGACAAATGATATATCTTATTTTTTCTGCAATGCTTCCGATTTTATTGCTTGGGAGTGCATATACGGGGGTTAGGCTCAGAGGCTTCCTTAAGCTGTTCTTCCCGAACATGAAACGATATGTGTTTTGGTTGGTGTTTTCTTTTTTCCCCCTTTGCTTTTTGACATCCAATCTGTTAGGGGTATCTGTTGCGGCAAAAATACTGTCCAACATCGGATACATTTTTTTAGGCGTGTTAATGTATGCGTTTTTGGTTCTTGTCGCAATTGATTTAGTGCGGATATTTGTATTTGCTATAAAAAAAATAACAAATAAAGAGCTTACTGCTAAAGTAAAAAGAGCAACGCATATTGCGACGGGCAGTGCCGCCTGTATTTTGGTAGCTGTGGTAGTAGTTGGCGGATATATCAACGCAAATATTATAAAAACGGCTGAATATGATGTGGAGATTAACAAGGCGGCACAAGCAGACGAGCTTAAGGTTGTTGCGGTATCAGACCTACATTTAGGTTATCAGATAGGAGCTTCTCTAACCGAGCGGGCGGTAAAAAAAATCAACCAGCAGAATCCGGATATGGTGGTTATCGTCGGGGATATTTTTGACGGCGATATGGACAAGGTATTTGACCTTGAGGAGATTAAAGGGATTCTGGCAGAGATAAAGACGAAATACGGTGTTTTTGCGGTTTTGGGCAATCATGACAGATACTCCGTCAAACTGGAAGCGTTTTTGTCAGATAGCGGAATAACTCTTATAACGGATAACAGTCTGCTGATTAACGACAGCTTTTACCTTGTGGGCAGAAATGACCGTAATTATATCGGAGGCGCAAGGAACGACAGAGAGCAGCTAAAGGACATTATGGAGGATGTAGACAGAACAAAGCCGATTATTGTACTCGACCATCGTCCCGATTCCATCGATGAAACAAAAAACAGCGGTGCCGACCTTTTGCTGTGCGGGCATTCGCATAAGGGACAGGTGTTTCCCGCCAATCTGATTACAAAAAGGGTTTACAGTACAGATTACGGCTATGCGGAATATGACGACTTGAAAATGATAGTAACCAGCGGAGCGGGATATTGGGGACCGCCTCTTAGAGTAGGCAGTGAATCCGAGATAGCAGTGATAAACATAAAATTTACCGGATAGATATGAAAAGCATAAATATAAGGGAAAAACTGCTCAGCCTCGCTGAGCCGGAATATAAAGCCTTTGCCGCAAGGCTGCTTCCAAAGGATACAATATTATACGGAGTAAGGCTGCCATACCTGAAAAAAATCGCAAAGGAAGCGGCAAAGGAGAAGAGCTTCGAGCTGCTGCAACAAGTAAATTACGATATTTTTGAGGAAAAGCTGATATGCGGCTTTTTTATCTGTTATATAAAGATGCCGCTTGAGGAGAAATTTGGGCTTATAAGAGATTTTGTGCCGAAAATTGACAACTGGAGCGTTTGCGACAGCTTTTGTGCGGCTCTTCTGTTTAAGGACGAACAAAAGGAGCGGGTATTTGAGTTCCTGCAGCCCTATCTCGTGTCAGAATCGGAATATGAAGCTCGTTTCGGCATTGTAATGCTGCTCGACCACTTCATAGACACGCATTTTATTAATAGAGTTCTGAAGGTGATTAAGGAATTGAATGCGGAGGGATATTATGCCAAAATGGCGGCGGCGTGGGCGCTGTCGGTATGCTTGGTGCATTTTCCCGATAAAACAACAGCTCTGCTGGAGGAAGGGACGCTCAGCACTTTTATACATAATAAAGCTATACAGAAATCCTTAGAATCATACAGGATTAACAAAGATATAAAAGAAAAAATAAAAAAATTAAAGAAATAAAAATCGGGGGTACTATATGAAGGTATTGGAAGAACTCAGGCAATTTGACAAGGAGGTTGCGGATGCCTGCGGGCTGGAGCTTGGGCGGCAGCAGAATAATATTGAGCTGATAGCGAGCGAAAACATTGTTTCGGAGGCGGTTTTACTTGCTGCGGGAACAATATTGACCAACAAATATGCGGAGGGTTATCCCTCAAAGCGGTATTACGGAGGCTGTCAGCATGTTGATATTGTTGAAAATATAGCAAGGGAAAGGGCAAAAAAGCTATTCGGAGCAGAGCATGCGAATGTGCAGCCGCACAGCGGAGCATCGGCAAACCTTGCGGTTTTCTTTGCATTGCTCACTCCGGGTGATACGGTTATGGGAATGAGCCTTGCGCACGGAGGGCATTTATCACATGGCTCACCCGTTAACATATCTGGTAAATATTTTAACATTGTGCCATACGGGGTTAGCGACGAAAGTCAGCAGATAGATTATGAAAAAATGAGGGAGATTGCACTGGAGTGCAAGCCCAAGATGATAGTTGCGGGCGCAAGCGCATATGCGAGAGCGATAGATTTTGCTAAATGCCGTGAGATTGCGGACGAGGTCGGCGCATATCTGATGGTGGATATGGCGCATATCGCCGGTCTGGTTGCCGCGGGACTGCACCAGAGCCCGGTTCCATATGCCCATGTGGTTACCACCACAACTCATAAAACATTGAGAGGACCGAGAGGCGGGCTTATACTGTGCAAGGAGGAGTTTGCTGTCAAGATTGACAAGGCAATTTTCCCGGGTACACAGGGCGGACCGTTAATGCATATAATCGCAGCTAAGGCTGTTGCACTCGGAGAAGCGCTGACAGATGAGTTCAAGAAATACCAGCAGCAGGTTGTGAACAACGCTCAAGCGTTTGCAAAGGCGCTTATCAGGGAAGGGTTCAAAATCGTGTCCGGCGGAACGGATAATCATCTTATGCTTATTGATTTGCTTGGCTTTGATATTACCGGAAAGGAGCTTGAGCATCGGCTGGACGAGGTGCATATTACCGCAAACAAAAACGCAATCCCCAACGACCCGAGAAGCCCCTTTATAACAAGCGGCATAAGGGTGGGAACACCGGCCGTTACCTCAAGGGGCTTTGTGGAAAGCGACATGGAGACGGTGGCTAAGCTGATTAAGCTGTCTGTTGTGGACTTTGATAACAGCAGGGATTATATTATAGGGGAAGTAAAAAAGCTCTGCGACAAATATCCCATATATAAGTAGGACAAATAAAATAAATAATCCGAAGGCATCTTCGGATTATTTTTCTTAGTAATGACGGGAGGAAAACATTGAAGTATTCTTATGTTTTTTGGGATTGGAACGGAACCATAATCGATGACATGGACTGCTCCATGGCAGCGGTAAACAGTATGCTCGAAAAAAGAAAAATGCAGCTTATAACAAGAGAGCAGTATTATGAATACATAGATACCCCGATAAAGCGCTTTTATGAGCATATATTTGATTTAGATAAGATAACCATGAGTGAGATTATGCTTGATTTTAATTATTTCTATACCCTTCATTTGAGTGACAATCCCCTTATGGAGGGTGCGGAGAGTGTTTTGAAGGAGCTTGACAGAGAGGGCATATCACAGATAGTTCTGTCTTCCTCGTCAAACGATATGATTATGCCCTTGGCGAAAAAGACCGGCATTTCCCGCTATTTCAGGTACATACTCGGCTCCTCGGACAGCTTTGTAAACAGCAAAACAGAGAGAGCCAAAAGGTTTATTACTGACAATGGAATAGAACCAAAGAACTGCGTTATTATCGGCGATACCCTGCACGACTATGATACCGCAGAGGCAATGGGCTGCGATTGTATTCTGATACCAAAAGGACATCAAGCCAGCAAAGACCTTATTCCGACGGGAGCGTTTATAGCGGAGGATATAAGAGCGGCTGTAAAAGTGCTTTTTTAAGGAGCTTTTGGTTTGACAAACAGTAATTATGTTGGTATAATGAAGTGTTGGGTTTTAATAAATATAAGAAAAAGAGGAAGAATTATGCTTACTGCAATTACTGGAATTAACTGGGGAGACGAAGGCAAGGGCAGAATGGTTGACCTGTTGTCCGAGCATTACGATATTGTAATACGCTATCAGGGCGGCAATAATGCGGGGCATACGGTAATAAACGAAAAAGGAAGGTTTATTCTGAACCTTTTACCCTCGGGAATACTTAGGGAAGACAAGGTTAACATACTGGGTAACGGTATGGTAATAGACATAAAGCATCTGTGCGAGGAGATGGGAAGGCTTACGGATAAGGGTATAAAAATCACCCCCGAGAACCTTAAAATCAGCGACAGGGCAATAATCTGTATGCCTTATCATGTACAGCAGGACATACTTGAGGAGGAGCGGCTGGCCGACAAGAAGTTCGGTTCTACCCGCCGCGGAATCGCACCAGTTTATGCCGATAAGTATTTTAAAAAGGGTATTAGAACAAGCGAGCTGCTTGATATGGAGAGCCTTAGGAGCAGGCTGGCGGATATATTGGAGTGGAAGAATCTCATCCTGAACAAGGGATACGGCGCAGAAATGATTACGGTAGAGGATATGTATGCTCATCTTAAAAGCTATGGCGAAAAAATACTGCCCTTCATCTGTGATACCGGAGCATATCTTGACAAAGCGGCAAGGGACGGTAAAAAAATCATGTTCGAGGCACAGCTCGGAGCACTGAGGGATATTGACTTCGGAATTTATCCCTTTACCTCCTCATCAAACACAATAGCTGCATATGCACCTGTCGGAGCGGGAATCCCAAACCATAAGCTGGACGAGGTTATCGGAATTATGAAGGCGTATTCCTCCTGTGTCGGAGAAGGCCCCTTTACCTGTGAGCTGTTCGGAGAAAAGGGAAATGAGTTGAGAGAAGCGGGCGGTGAATACGGTGCTGCTACAGGCAGACCGAGAAGAGTTGGCGGATTCGATGTTGTGGCGTCAAGATACGGCGTCAGAGCGCAGGGTGCGGATGTGCTTGCGCTTACAAAGCTGGATGTTCTCTCCTACCTTGAAAAGATTCCCGTATGCGTGGCATATGAGGTTGACGGAGAACGGGTTAACGAGTTTCCCGTTGGTATTAGGCTGGAAAAGGCTAAGCCGGTGTATATCTACATGGACGGCTGGAGAACCGATATTTCCTCCTGCAGAAGGATTGAAGACCTGCCCGAAAACGCATACAAGTACATCAAGTACATTGAGGAATCGGTAGATTGTCCCATCAGGTATATCTCGGTCGGTCCCGAGCGTGAGCAATATATAACTGTATAAAAACGGTATAATAGGAGTTTTTTAGGATGAGTAAAAATTACGAGAGCCCGTTATCGGGCAGATACGCCTCAAAGGAGATGCAGCAGCTTTTTTCTTCTCAAAAGCGTTATTCCACATGGCGTAGGCTGTGGGTTGCGCTTGCCGAAGCGCAGATGAGGTTAGGTCTTCCCGTGTCTGCTGAGCAGCTCGGGGAAATGAAGGCGAATATAGATAATATTGATTTTGGGCGGGTAGCAGAGATAGAAAGCCAGACCAGACATGATGTAATGGCGCATATCCGTGCATACGGAGAGGTATGCCCAAGAGCGGCAGGAGTTATACACCTTGGTGCTACAAGCTGCTATGTTACAGACAACGCAGATATTATCATAATGCGGGAGGCTCTTGATATTGTAAAGGGCAAGCTGCTTGCGGTTATAAAGAACCTTGCCGGCTTCGCTCTCGAAAACAAGGATATTCCCGCTCTCGCATATACCCATTTACAGCCGGCACAGCCCACAACGGTGGGGAAGCGTGCCTCGTTATGGCTGCAGGACTTTTTTATAGATTACGGCGACATCAACTATATATACGGCGGGCTTCGCCTCTTGGGCAACAAGGGTGCTACCGGAACACAGGCATCATTTTTAAAGCTGCTTGAAGGGGACAGGGAAAAGGTATTAGAGCTGGAGGATATGATTGCGGAGCACTTCGGCTTCTCCGGTGTGTATGATGTTTCGGGGCAGACCTATACCCGAAAAGAGGATATGAGGATTCAGAATACCCTCTGCGGTATCGCACAGAGCGCATACAAGTTCGCTCAGGATTTGCGCATTCTGCAGAGCTTCGGTGAGCTGGAGGAGCCGTTCGGCAAGAAGCAGGTCGGTTCCTCCGCAATGGCGTACAAGCGTAATCCGATACGCAGTGAGAGAGTTTGTTCTATTGCAAGGTTTGTTACGGCAAATTCCTTAAACGCAGACCTTACCGCCTCTGTTCAATGGATGGAACGCTCGCTGGATGATTCCGCAAACCGCCGCATATCGCTTGCGGAGGGCTTTCTGGCTATTGACAGCATACTAAATCTGCTTATAGATATTTCGGCAGACATTACCGTGTATCCCAAGGTAATAGAGAAAAGGCTTGAGGAGCATTTGCCGTTCATGGCGACCGAGAATATCCTTATGGAGGCGGTCAAAAAGGGGGGAGACCGTCAGGAGCTGCACGAGGTAATCCGCAGCTATTCGGTGGAGGTTGAGCTTGCGAGGAAGCAGGGGCAAGCCATTTCTCTCATAGAAAAAATTAAAAGCGACAGTCGCTTCGGATTAAGCGATAAGGAGCTTGAGCAAATACTTAATCCAAAGGATTTCGTGGGGCTTGCTCCCTATCAGACCGAGCGCTTTGTTACGGAAAAAATACAGCCTGTTCTCAAGGATTACGACGGTAGGTACTCAGAGTCGATTATAAAAGTATAAAACACGGGGGATTATAAAATGCAGGTGGGTTTTGACTGCGACACATATGTAAAACTGCAGAGTCAGCATATAAAAAAGCGTATTGCGGATTTTGGTGGGAAGCTGTATCTGGAGTTCGGCGGTAAGCTGTTTGACGATTACCACGCGGCAAGGGTTCTGCCGGGTTTTAGGCCTGACGGAAAGATTAACATGCTGTCCGAGCTTACGGATGATGCGGAAATCATAATTGTAATAAACTCAAACGATATAGAAAAAAACAAGGTCAGGGGAGATATAGGAATCACCTATGACCTTGATGTTTTGCGTCTTATCGACGCCTTCCGTGCCTGCGGTCTTTATGTGGGCAGCGTGGTGCTTACCCATTTTGCGGAGCAGGCGGCTGCAATCTTTTTCCAGAAGCGGCTGGAGGCGCTGGGAGTAAAGACATACAGGCATTACAAGATAGAGAATTACCCCGCGGACATTCAGCATATTGTAAGCGAGGACGGCTACGGAAAGAACGAATACATAGAGACCACCCGTTCGCTGGTGGTGATTACAGCACCCGGTCCGGGAAGCGGAAAGATGGCGACCTGCCTCTCCCAGCTCTTTCATGAGCATACCCGAGGAGTAAAGGCGGGCTACGCAAAGTTCGAGACCTTTCCGATATGGAATCTGCCGCTCAAGCACCCCGTAAACATCGCATACGAGGCGGCAACCGCCGACCTTGAGGATGTCAATATGATAGACCCCTTTCATCTTGAGGCATACGGAAAAACAGCAATTAACTACAACAGGGATGTTGAGGTTTTCCCGATTCTGAGCGCTATCTTCCAGAGAATCTACGGGCATTCTCCCTACAAGTCGCCTACCGATATGGGCGTGAACATGGCGGGACTTTGTATTACAGACGATAATGCTTGCCGGGAAGCGGCTAAGGCGGAGATCATACGCAGGTATTACGATGCGCTGTGTCAGGAGCGCAAGGGCATGGCAGGGAAGTCGCAGATATATAAAACAGAGCTGCTTATGCAGCAGTGCGGAATAACGGTGGAGGACAGGAAGGTGGTTGCAGCCGCAATAAGGCGTGCGCAGGAGACCGGAGCACCCGCCGCCGCAATTGAGCTGCCCGACGGAAGGATAATAACAGGCAGGACTTCCCCCCTTCTCGGAGCCTCCTCGGCTATGCTGCTTAATGCACTCAAGGAGCTTGGCGGAGTGGACGACGGTATTACCCTTATTTCCCCGACCGTTATCGAGCCGATTCAGGACCTGAAGGTGGACCATCTCGGTAACCGCAACCCGAGACTGCATACCGACGAGCTGCTTGTTGCACTCTCCATCTGCGCCGTAACCGACAAGAACGCAGAGACCGCCCTTGCTCAGCTAAAAAGACTAAAAGGCTGCGAGATGCACTCCTCGGTAATACTCTCCGAGGTGGACGTCAAGGTACTGAAAAAATTAGGCATAAACCTGACCTGCGAGCCGGTATATCAGACAAAAAGACTTTATCAGAAGTAGAAAAATGCTGCCTTTCGGCAGCATAAATTATTAGGATTAAATGTAAAGTGCTTATTTGATTGTAAGTATAATTAGCAACTGATTGATTTTGTTTAATTATTAAATATGTTCATTTGCTTGTGTCTGTATAGCAAATTCTATTGTTTACTATTGTCATTTTCTTCAACTGTAAAAGGTGTCCATTCAATTTTATCATACATCATAAGAGCAGATGATGTTTTCATTCCGATTTTTCCATAAAAATGCACAGCATTTTGATTCGCACAGGTTAACATAATTATATTTATTTTCTCCCCCTGCAATATTGTGAGCCGTCCGCCGTCCTCGTGCAACAAAATAATCATGTGTATGTGATTTGGCATAATTACATATTTATCGATTGTAACAATATAATTATAAATTGCATCTATGTGGTCTATCTCATTTTTGATGATAATCCCATATTCCGACAATTGCGGGGATTCTGACGGACGACCAAAGGTCGCCCCTACATTCCATAATATTTCGTGCCTGCTTTTTGTACAGGCTGTAATAAAATATGCGCCACATTGGCTGTAATCATAATTTTTCAAACGGTTTGGTTTGCGTTTTGGTAAATCCACAATAACACCACTAACGTATAAATATTAAAATATATGTAATATTTAATTCGCTGACTGGCGAACAAAATATAAATAATAAGTTATTCACTATTATACATATTATATTAAAATTTGTCAAGTAATTCAAAAAGAGCAACCCATCTCGGCTGCTTTTTATCTATATGTACCTTACCCAAGCATATGCTTTGCGGCGGAGAGGATACCGTATTTGCCGCTTTCGTATGTTAAGCCGCCCTGCAGGTAGACGGTGAAGGGCTCACGGATGGGGGCGTCGGCGGAGAGCTCTATCGACGAGCCCTGCGTGAACGCTCCCGCCGCCATGACAACCTCGTCCGAATAGCCGGGCATTGCCCAGCCCGTCGGGGTTACATAGGAATCTACGGGGGAGCCCGCCTGTATTCCACGGCAGAACCTGAGCAGTGTATCGGCGTTCTTGAGGTTTATGGTCTGGATAATGTCATATCTTTTTTCGTCAGCAGTAGGGGAGACGGCATATCCGAGCCTCTCAAACAATGCGGCGGCAAATACTGATGTTTTAAGTGCCTGTGCCGTGGTGTGCGGTGCATAAAAAAGCCCCTTAATCATATTCTTGGTCTGTCCGAGGGAGGCTCCCGCCTCCGTCCCTATACCGGGAACCGAGAGACGGCAGGCGGCAAGCCCGGCAGCCCTCTCCGTTCCGACAATATAGCCTCCGGTCTCGGCGATACCGCCGCCCGGATTTTTTATCAATGAGCCGACAAGCAGGTCAGCCTTAGGCTCGTTTTCCTCGCAGAACTCTCCGTAGCAGTTGTCCACCACAAGAAAAGCGTTGCTGTGCCGCTTTACAAGCTCGTACAGCCTGTCGATCTCCTCACAGGGCAGGCTCCTGCGCAATGCATAGCCCTTGGAGCGTTGTACGAACACAACCTTGATGCTCTTATCCGCATTGAGGTTGTTTTTTATCGCTTCATAATCAAGTATGCTGCCGCCGACAAGCTCGGTCTGCCTGTAATTTACCCCGAAGTCGGCAAGCGAGCCGTCCCCGCTTGCTCCTTCCGTGCCGATTATTTTATTGAGGGTATCATAGGGTCTGCCCGTAACCGAATACAGGGTGTCCTGCGGACGCAGCAGTCCGAAAAGGGCAATGCACAGCGCATGAGTGCCCGAGATAATATTATGCCTTGCAAATCCGCTCTCACACCCGAACACCTGTGCAAAAAGCCTGTCGCAAAGCTCCCTTCCCTCATCATTGTACCCGTAGCCGCTTGAGGGCATGAAATGCCGCTCGGATAGCTTGTTTTCGGTAAAAGCACGCATCACCTTTTCCGTGTTTTTATATGCTGTTTCGTCTATATTCCTGAAAATCTGCGAGAGCTCCTGTTCGCATTCCGCAGCCAAGGAAGCTATCTTTTTATCCGTCATTTACTCTATACCGTCCTCTATCAGAGCCGCAAGAAGGGAGGAACATGCCTTTACATCGGCAATGTCCAGCACCTCTCTGGGTGTATGGATATATCTTGCGGGTATGGAGATTGCTCCGGCCGCACAGCCCGAGCCCGCTACCTGCATGGAGGAGGTGTCCGTTCCTCCCACCGTGAGTACCTCGTATTGATACTTTATACTGTTTTTCTCTGCGAGTGCCGTAAGTCGGTCGGTTATGACCTTTGAGCAGATAACCGAGCGGTCCTTAATCTTTATTGCGGCGCCGCCGCCCAGCCTTACGGACAGTCCCTTTACGCCGGGAGTGTCTCCTGCGGTGGTTACATCAATAGCTACCGCATAATCGGGCAATATGGAGTTTGCTGCGGGCTTTGAGCCTCTGCAGCCTACCTCCTCCTGTACTGTAAAAACATAATAGGTGTCATAGGCGGTCTTTTTAACGCTTCTTGCGGCTTCCGCCGCAACGGCACAACCAATTCTGTCGTCAAACGCCTTTGCAGCATATCTCCCGCCCAAGAGTCTCTTAAAAGCCGGTGCTACTGCACAGACATCGCCTATTTTTACCTTTTTCTCCGCTTCTTTTTTGCTTTTTGCTCCTATATCAATAAACAGATTATTCATTTTGATGTCCTGCGGCTTTGTGTTTGCTTCAGCTGCAAGCACGCCCGACGTTCCGTTCCCGAAAAGGACGGTGTGCCCAGAGGAAGCGATTTGATTTATCCCTCCTACATTGGAAACCCTTATTATTCCGCTGTCCTCGATATAGGTAACCACAAAACCGATTTCGTCCATATGGGCCGCAATCATAAGCTTTTTGCTCGAATTCTCGCCTTTTTTAAATGCGATAAGGTTACCTATCGCATCCACCGAAATGCTGTCTGTAAAGGGAGTTATTTCTTTTTCTATAATACTGCGAAGTGCATCCTCGCTGCCCGCAATCGAAAAAGCGGAAACAAGCTTCTTTATTAAATCAAGCATTTTCAAGTCCTCCGTTCAATAGAGCTGTAATAAGCCTTTTAGTCTCGAATAAATCGTCCTTACACACCACGTTGCTCGCCGAGTGTATATATCTTGCCGGCGCGGATATGGCAAGCACTCTTGCTCCGCTGCCTCTCTTCTGATAGGCGGCAGCCTCGTTGCCTCCGGCTATAACATTCTTTATTTGGTACCTTATGCTCTCTTTTTCAGCGGTTTGCTTTGCCAGCTCGACCAGCCTTTTGTCATAAATGGTTCCGCCGTCCATATGAGAGATAACCGCGCCGTCTCTCAAGGCGCAGGCCTGGCGGGATTTCGGCGCATCCGCAACATCACCAGCCGTGGTAGCCTCTATAATTATGGCAATGTCCGGCATTAAGCGGAAGGCGATCTGCTTTGCACCGTCCGTTCCAACCTCCTCGCAGACCGGAAAGGCGAAATAGGTATCTATCTCAAGCTCCTGATGAATTAGCTCGACCAGAAGCGCACATCCGAACCTGTCATCTATTGCCTTTGACTTAATCAGATTATCGCCGAACTCCTCAAAGTTGGGAGGAAATACCGCTACATCGCCTACGGTAACCAGCTTCTCGCAGCTCTCTCTGTCGGTGCAGCCTATATCTATATACATCTCGTTTATAGGCGTGCAGACCCCTCTTTCCTTTTGCTTCTGCAAATGAATTGCTTTTGATGCAATTACTCCTGTAATGCTTTTGTCGCCTATCGCAACCCTTCTGCCCGCAACCACTCTCGGATCGATGCCGCCGATGTTTTCAAAATATATATACCCCTCGTCTGAGATATATTTGAGCATAAAGCCGACCTCATCCATATGAGCGGAAAGCAGAATCTTTTTATCCGGCGTTCTCCTGCCCTTTTTAAATGCCGTGAGGTTACCCATTCTGTCAATCTCAAAGCTGGTTGCGATTCCTCTTATATCATCAACAATCAACTTTCTTATTCTGTCCTCGCTGCCCGAGGGGGATATGCAGTCGCAGTATTTTTTCAGCCTGTTTATCATTTAAATATCCTCCGATAAGGACAAAATTATCTCGCTTACCAGCTTAGAGGTGTTGAAAACATCATCCAGCAGCACGACCTCGTTTGCGGTGTGCATATTCTTAAGCGGCACCGAAATCAGAACGGTAGGTATACCCTCCCTTGCGGTCTGGACTGCCGAGGAGTTGGTGCCTGTATTGTTAGGCTCGGCAAAGAGCTGATAGGGAATGCTTTTATTCTTAGCTACCAAAACCGCTCTGTCGGTCATCCTTCTGCTTGTTTTAGCGGAATAGGAAATACTCGGACCGTCTCCTACTCTTATCCTTTTTCTGTACACGGGAGCCTCCGGAACAAAGGCGTTGGTCACATCCAATACTAATGCAAAATCGGGAGCGGCATTATAGCTGCCGGTCAACGCACCTTTATATCCGGTCTCCTCTCCTCCCGAAAACAGCACCGCTATATTTACCGGGAGCTGCTTTTTCTTTAGCAGCTCAAGTGATCGCAGAATGGCGGCAATACATATTCTGTCGTCAAAGCTTTTTCCTGTAATAAAACCACCCTGCAATCTTTCAACGGGGGAGCGATAGCCTGCCGGACTGCCTACGGCAACTATTTTTTCGAGCTGTTCCTTTGAAAATCCGGTATCTATTGCGAGATCGGACAGCTTCATCTCTTTGTCAATGTCGCCCGGCTCGTGAAGATGAGGCGGTATGGAGGTGAAGATTCCGGGAATGGTCTCTTTTCCGTAGACAAGTACTTCGGATGCAGATAGTATACGAGGGTCGATTCCTCCGATATTCGTTACCTTCAAGAAGCCTTCTTCGGTAATCTCGGTAACCATAAAACCAATCTCGTCAAGGTGTGCGTCCAGCAGAAGGGTTTTCGCTCCTTGTGTACCGCAGCTTATTCTTCCGATTAAGCTGCCGACAGGCGTTGTTTCATAGCTGTCAAAATAACCCGAACACAAATCGGCAAGCTGCTCCAGCCCCATATCCTCCCGTCCGGAAATGGCGGGAATGCAGGACAGCCTGCATGCCAATTCAAAAATCCGTTCCATTAAGTGTCCCTCTCAAAAATTATTATAATTTGTTAACAATGTCCTTGAATCTCTCGCCTCGTTCTGCGAAGTTCCTGAACATATCAAAGCTTGCAGCGGCGGGGGAGAGGACAACACAGTCGCTTACCAGTGCGGTATCCTTAGCCTTTTTTACCGCTTCTTCCATATTATTCACTCTAAAGTAGGAGGAATAACCGATATTGTCTAAAATAACCTGGATTTTATCTGCCGTATCTCCCATAAGAATAACAGCTTTTGCTCTTTCGCAGAAGAGCGAACCGAGTCGGTCTAAGGGAATGTTTTTATCATATCCGCCGCAGATTACGATCACCTTTTGATTAAAGGATTTAAGGCAGGCTGCCGTTCTTGACGGACTGGAATCCATAGATGAGTTGTAATATCTCACACCGTTAAGCTCTCTCACAAACTCAAGTCGATGCTCCACACCGCCGAAGCTTTTTGCAACCTTGAGGATACCTCTCTTTGTCGCAAGTCCGTCGGTAGCGGCAATAGCAGCGGCATAGTTATACCGATTGTGCCATCCTACCAAAAAAATATCCTCATCGGCGAGCAGTAATTCATCACCCTTATATATTCCCTTTTCGGTGAAATAAATGCCGTTTTCAAGACGTTTTTCTCCCGAGAAGAACCGTACCTGACCTTTTGCTCTTTCAGCAAAGCTACTGGTTATTCTGTCGTCATAATTAAGAACCAGCACTCCGCTGTTGCTCTGGAAGTTAAAAATGTTGGTCTTTGATTCTATATATTCGTCCATGCTCCTGTGCCAGTCAAGATGATTTGGACTGAGGTTTGTTATAACAGCAATATCGGAAGATACGCTCATTTTCATCAGCTGGAAGCTGGAAAGCTCCGCTACAACAATATCATCTTCTTTTATTAGGTCAAGAGAAGTAAGTAGATTTATTCCTATATTTCCTCCGAGATGCACTCTTTTTCCCGATTCGTGCAGAATCTTATAAATTAGGGTGGTTGTGGTTGTTTTTCCGTCGCTACCCGTTACAGCAATGGTTCTGGCACTGCACAGCTTAAAGAATTCCTCGGTTTCGGTAGTTATAACGACCCCGTTTTTTTTTGCTCTGATAAGCTCAGGCAGGTCGTGCCGAACAGCCGGAGACAAAAACAAAACATCCTCATGCACATCATCCAGATAATTCGTGCCGGTTATTGTTTTTACCCCTAATTCATTAAGCCTTTTTTGCTGGGGGAGCTCCTCTTTTTTATCCCGAACAGTAAGCCGGACATCAGCAGAGGCAAAAAGCTCAATTATCGGCATGTTGCTTATCCCGCAGCCTACAAAACCTACCTTTTTATTCTTGAACGAATCAGCGTATTCTAAAAGCAAAGGTGTCAACTCTTTTCATATTAAATATTGGTATTATTTATTATATTATAAGACCGCCAAGCAAAATAATCAACCTTTATGGTAAAATATTATTTTGACAAAACAGAAGTTTTGTGTTATTATAATCTCGCAACCGCTCCGAGCAATCGCGCGGCATCATACCGAAAGGTCATGTCGTGAGGAAAGTCCGGGCTCCGCAGAGCAGGATAACAGATAATATCTGCCGAAGGCGACTTCAGGGCAAGTGCAACAGAAATAAACCGCCTTACTGCACGGTTAATCCGAGCAGTTAAGGTAAGGATGGAAAGGCGAGGTAAGAGCTCACCGGCGCACTGGCGACTGTGCGGCCATGTAAACCCTATCCGGAGCAACACCGCAAGAGAGCATTAATGCTTGCTCGGCAGCTCTCGCAGGTGGCATAGAGATAAGTGGCGACATTTATCCAAGATAGATGATTGTTCAAGACAGAACCCGGCTTACAGGAGCGTGTTGCATTGATATTTATAATACAAAAAAACCGGACTGCTAAACACAGCCCGGTTATTTTAATATAATTTATGACTTGCTCTTTCTTATAGATATGTTTATCTTTTCGAGTAGAGTGTCGGAGGAAGCGTCCTCATTGACCGGTATTACGGCAAGAACCTCGTTATTCATTCCTTTTAGAATAAGGTTTTTATATCTTACCACTCTTTTAAGCAGATCGTGCTCAATTTCCTTAAACTCAGCGCTCTCCAGCTCGTTGTAGGTGAATGCCTTAGAAAAATACTCGCTGTTCTCCTCCGTAAGAGACACGACCTTCTTGGAAACATACAGCTTATCGGGCTCTCTCAGAAAGCCGGACACAAAATAATCGGAAGTGCGGTACTTTTTGTCCTTACCTTCATGCAGTAAAAAATCGTTGCCTTCAAAATAGAACTCCCCGAAAAAAACCGGGTCGCTGTGCTCGGTTAAGCCGCGAGCCTTACTGAAATTGCTTAAAACAGGGTTTGTTTCGTTAAACTCCTTTATAAAGCTGTCTTTTACTCTTTCCCCGCAATTCTCCATATCCTCGTCCTTGACAATAAAGGAATTGGATACAAGAAACAGTATTACTCCGACAATAAGAAAGGGTACTCCTAAGTAAATGGTGCCCCACATAACCATTGAGTATATGCCGACAACACATCCCAAACCGATAAAGATTATCGCTATTATCGAAAAGGTGTTTGCGAACCTTCCCTTAAAGTATTTTTGATTTACTTTATAATCCATCTCAAGCTCCTTAACCGTTATGAAATTCTTATTACAATATAATCTACCATATTTTATTTGCATTGTCAACAAAACCAACAGATTACGTACCAAAATTTTGTAAATAATTAATTGCGTAAAAAAGCGCACCGCAGTTTTGCGGCACGCTTATATTATTGATGAAAAAATGATTTACGAAAGCTCTGCAAAATACTTGATAGTACGAACCATCTGGCTGGTATAGGAGTTCTCGTTGTCATACCAGGAAACAACCTTAACAAGGGTCTTTCCGTCTTCAAGAGAGGTTACCTTGGTCTGGGTTCCATCAAACAGAGAGCCGTAGGTGATGCCGATGACATCGGAGGATACAATCTGATCCTCGGTATAGCCGAAGGAATCGTTTGAGGCCGCCTTCATAGCAGCGTTAACCTCGTCGACCGTAACCGACTTTTCGCAAACGGCAAACAGCTCTGTTATTGAGCCTGCCGGGGTGGGAACACGCTGTGCGGCTCCGTCCAGCTTGCCTGCAAGCTCGGGTATAACCAAGCCTATAGCCTTAGCGGCACCGGTAGAGTTGGGAACAATGCTTACTGCGGCTGCTCGGGCACGTCTGAGGTCTCCCTTTCTGTGAGGACCGTCAAGAACCATCTGATCGCTTGTATAAGCATGAATTGTAGTCATAAAGCCCTTCTGTATGGGAGCGAGCTTGTTGAGAGTATCTGCCATGGGAGCAAGGCAGTTTGTTGTACAGGAAGCGGCCGAAATAATTGTATCGTCCTTTGTAAGGATGCTCTCGTTTACACCATATACGACGGTTGGAAGGTCATTACCGGCGGGAGCGGAGATTACAACCTTTTTGGCACCAGCTTCTATATGAGCCTGAGATTTATCCTTGGATGTATAGAATCCTGTGCACTCAAGCACAACATCGACACCGAGTTTTCCCCAGGGAAGGTTCTTTGCGTCCTTCTCAGCATAAATAACAATCTCCTTACCGTCCACCACAATGGAGCTCTCCTTTGCGACCACGGTATCTCCGAGAGCATATCTGCCCTGTGCGGAATCGTACTTTAAGAGATGAGCCAGCATTTTTGCATCGGTGAGATCGTTTATAGCGACCACTTCATAGCCCTTTGCACCGAACATCTGTCTGAAAGCGAGACGACCTATGCGTCCGAATCCATTAATAGCAACTTTTACTGCCATAAAAATATACCTCCAAAAAATTATTTTTAATCAACTGTTATATTTTATACCAAAAACCTGCAAAATACAAGAGGTAGGGTAAAAATTTTCCATTTAAGTAAAAAAGAAGCCCTTATAAAAGGCTCCTTTGGATAAAACGCATAAAATCTATTCGACAAGCTCCCTGATTCTGAGTGTAACTCCGGTGTTTTCCGCAATTCTTTTACAGGTTTCCAATTCCTGCTCGGACAGGGTTTGCCTTACAACCGAAAAAACCACATTCTTTATATACGGCAGGCATGCCTTGCCGAACTCAATCAGCGCCTCAAAGGCCTGCTTTCCGTATACAGAACGGCAGATGCTATGGTAGCTGTCTGCATCCGCACTGTTAAGGCTTATGGAAACGGTGTCGATAAGGTTTTCAAGCAGGGGAGCGACATTCTTTTTGTGAATTAGATTAGCCTGACCGTTGGTATTAAGACGCAAGGGATTGCTGTATTTTTGTTTTAATGCGGCGGCAACCTCCAAAAGCACCTCCAGCCGCATGGTAGGCTCGCCGTAGCCGCAAAAAACAATCTCGTCGTACTTGGTCATATCGTATTTATGAAAATCGTCAATAACCTCCCTTGCGGTCGGCTCCCGTTCCAGCCAGAGAGAATCACTGCCGTAAGCCCCCTCACCGTTGTTGCGTATGCAAAAGGTGCAGCGGTTTGTACAGCGGTTTGTCAGGTTAATGTATATATTGTTCTTAACAATGTAGGTTATTGTCATTCCGCTACCCCGATTCCGAACAGTCTTTTTGCGTTTTCTGTTGTGATTTTTTCAATATATTCAGGCGTACTGCCTCTAATGTCTGCGATTTTTTTAATAGTATATTCCATATAACCGGAGTCGTTGCGCTTTCCCCTGAACGGGTGCGGAGCAAGATATGGGCAGTCGGTCTCCACCAAAAGCTTGTCCTCGTCTATAATTTTGGCTACTTCGGGCAGATTCTTGGCATTTTTGAAGGTTACGACTCCGGAAACGGAGATATACCATCCTGCGTTCATAAGAATTCTTGCGGTTTGAGCACTACCCGAAAAGCTGTGGAACACACCCTTGACGGAAGGGAAGGAAAGAGCGGTGTCCACACATTCCTTATGTGCTTCTCGGTCGTGAATAATCACGGGAAAACCGGTTTTATCGGCAAGCTGCATTTGCTCGGCAAATATTCTGCGCTGTACAGCACGAGGGGAAAAATCGAAGTGAAAATCAAGCCCGATTTCACCTATTGCGACCACTTTTTCCCGCTCCAAGAGCTGCCGGAGCTGCGAAATGTAATCCTCAGGCACATTCTTGGCATCGTGAGGATGAACGCCTACCGAAGCATAAATATTCTTGTATCTGCTTGCCAAATCAAGCGATTTTCGAGAGGTCTCCAAATCGCTGCCGATGTTTATGATGCAATCCACTCCTTTGGCGGTAAACAGATAGTGCAGTAACGCATCCCTGTCATCCTCAAAGCGGCGGTCGTCATAATGAGCATGTGAATCGAGCATTATCTAACCTTGCTGCCGATTTCAGCTTCCTCATCAGCAAAAACAACCCGTACATCCTCTTCTCCGGAGGAGTTTTTGCTTGTTGCGGCAAGAATCATTCCGTTGCTGTCCACACCTCTGAGCTTCACAGGCTTCAGATTTGCGACAAGGATGATTTTTTTACCTATCAGATCTGCAGGGGTATAAAATTTAGCGATTCCTGAAACCACCTGTCTTTTTTCATAACCGATGTCTATAATAAGCTTGAGCAGCTTGTCGGACTTGGGAACATTCTCGCATTCCTTTATCCGTCCGATAACAAGCTCTATCCTTGCAAAGTCTTCTATTCCTATTATATTTGTATTATTGTCGTCTGTTTTATCCGGCTGCTTTTTTTCCTTTTGAACTGATTTTCTTTTTGCGAACGCCTCAGCGAACCTTTTTTCGTCAATGCGGGCAAAAAGGATTTCTGCTTCTCCAAGTTTTCTGCCCATACAGGGATACAAGAATCCGCTTATGCTCTCAAGGCTACTGTCAGCAGCTTCAAAAGAATAAACAGAAGCGATTTTGTCTGCCGTATCGGGAATAAAGGGTGTCAGAAGAACGGTTGCTGTTCTTATACCCTCAACAAGGTTGGAAAGCACATTTGCCAGCTCTCCCTTTTTACCTTCGTCCTTAGCAAGCAGCCAGGGTTTTGTTTCATCAATATACTTATTGCAGCTCTTCAAGAAGCTGAGCACAACCTCGGTTGCGTCCGCAACCATATACTTATCCATAAGGTCAGTATATTTTTCTACCGTAGCTGCTGCATTCTTTTTAAGTGAGTGCGCAAACTCATCCTCAATATTATGGTCGTAATCCGGAATAACTCCGCAAAAGTTCTGATTTATCATTGCGGCGGTGCGGGAAACAAGGTTACCGAGCGTGTTTGCAAGGTCGGAGTTTGTGCGCTTTATAATAGCCTCATAGGTAATATTTCCGTCGTTTAGATAACCCATCTCGGACAACAGATAATACCTTACCGCATCCAGCCCGAACAGCTCCACAAGCTCATCGCCGTAAATAACATTGCCCTTGGACTTACTCATTTTATCCTCGCCAACGAGCAGCCACGGATGACCCAATACCTTTTTGGGCAGCGGCTCTCCGAGTGCAAGCAGAATTATGGGCCAGTAAATAGTATGAAAACGCACTATATCCTTACCAATAACATGAAGGTCTGCGGGCCAGTATTTCCTGTACAGCTCACCGGAACCCTGCGGGTCATAGCCCAGAGCGGTAGCATAGTTGGAGAGTGCGTCAAGCCAGACATAAACGATATGATTCTTGTCAAACTCAACCGGGATTCCCCAGTCAAAGCTGCTCCTTGAAACGCACAAATCCTGCAAGCCGGGTCTTAGAAAATTGTTTATCATCTCGTTTTTTCGGGAAACAGGGGTAATAAAGTCGTTGTTCTCAATATATTCCGTCAGCTTGTCCTGATACTTTGACAGTCTCAGGAAGTAGGCCTCTTCCTTTGCCTTTATGCATTTTGCACCACAGGTGGGACAGCATCCGTCGTTGAGCTGTGATTCGGTCCAGAAGGACTCGCAGGGGGTGCAATAATGTCCCTCGTAGGCACCCTTGTATATATCACCCTGCTCATACAGCCTTGTAAACATATGCTGTACTGCCTTGACGTGATAATCATCAGTGGTTCGAATAAACTTATCATAGCTTATATTAAATGTCTTCCATATTTCCTTAATATCACTTGCGACGGCATCCACATATTCCTTGGGGGAAATGCCCTTTTCCTTAGCGCTGTTTTGAATCTTCTGACCATGTTCATCCGTGCCGGTAAGGAAAAAAACATCGCAGCCACGCAATCGCTTGTATCGTGCTATGGCATCGGTGAGAATAGCCTCGTAAATATTTCCGATATGCGGTTTTTGCGAGGTGTAAACTATCGCCGTTGTGATATAAAACTTCTCTTTCATTTCTTCCTAACCCCTTATTTATGTTTTTTTCTCAGCTCTGCAAAAAAATCGGACAGCAGAGCTGTGCATTCCGCGGCTAAAACACCGCCGGTAACTTCATATTTATGGTTGAATTTATAATCGCTAATATTAAAAACACTTCCGAGAACTCCTGCCTTTTTATCGTATCCGCCAAAAACAACGCGTTTTATTCTTGAGTTTATTATAGCTCCGGCACACATGGGACAGGGCTCCAAGGTTACATAAAGAGTGCAGTCCTCCAGTCGCCATGCTCTCAGCTTTTTGCAGGCTCTGTTAATAGCGATAATCTCTGCGTGAAGCAGCGCATTGTGCTTCCGTTCACGCTGATTATAGCCGGAGGATATAATCCTATCATCCTTGACTATTATGGCTCCGACCGGAACCTCGCCGCGCAGGGATGCCTTTTTTGCCCTTTTTATGGCCTGCTTCATAAATAAAATATCATTCATACCCATACCCGTTAAAAGTACAAAACCGCCAGTATAATCAAATAAAAGCAAACAAACGCAACGGTTGTACCGTTAAGCAGACAGATTCCGGCAAGCTGTGCCTTTGAGAGCTTGGACTTTTCGGGTGGTTTTTTATACCGCATAATCCTCAATTTGAAATAGCTGTTATATAAAAAGTATATGGTTCCGATAACACCGGACAGTATCAGTAAAAGAGTTATAACAGTAACGACTTGAAGCTCTCCGGATATAATGTCTTCCGTAATTATACCTCTGAATTGATTGACATATTGCACGGTTACCGAATAAGTGTTGTTTATAAGATGAATTAAAACACCATACCATATGGTTCCTGTCTTAAGATATAAAAATCCGGCAAGCAGCCCGAAGGTAGTTGCAAAAATAACACGAGGCGGCTCTATATGCATCGCTCCGAATAAAACGCTGGAAGTAATTAGGGCAAAGCCCTTTCCGTACGGCATAAGGGAGCGCTGCAGTATACCTCTGAACGCCCATTCCTCAAAAATTGCGGGTACAACTGCGGAGAAAACAAAAAACAGAATAATACCCGATATTGAATCGGGATAGCTTGCAGCGGTATCATTATATCTGCCGAACGCATCTCCAAACAGAAGCTGCACGATAATATTAACCGAAAAACCTACTCCTATGGTAAATGGAGCATACAGCCAGAACTTATTAGGAACCCTTGTGTTAACTCTGAATCCGCCCAACAAGGTAAGTCCGGCTCTCTTTGCCAGAATTAGAAAAGGAACGATAATTATAACGATAAATACTATAATACTGAAAATAATCGCTGATTCCCGTGTGTTAAGAAAGGAATAGGCAAGACTTCGTGCGGTTTCAAAGGTATGAGGGGATAAGGCGGAGACAAAAAAGCCAGATACATAAGAAAGCAATTTTATGGTAAGGTCGAAAAAATTACGGGAAAACAAACTATGGATAAAAAGCAGAGCAAGCATAAGCATTGAACATCCTATTGCGGTTCCGAAGGTGTTCTTTGCTTCTTTATAACGTAAACTGTTCTTTATAAACTCGTTTTGACTAAAATAATACAGTTGCATTCACGCGTCTCCTTATAAAACGATATTGTATCATATGAATGCAATTAAATCAACTTTTTCAATAAAAATCCAAAAAAATCTCCGATTTATTTAATAATAAGCAATGGGCTGTCAAACGACATGCCCATTGCTACTTATAGTTATTCTATAAGATAATAAGTACCATTCTTTTATATTAGACTTAATGGTGGTGGTGCTCCTCCGCCTCCTGCTTGGTTTTGTGTACCGTACCGAACGGATGCTCAGGCGGTGCATATATAGAGTAAAGCTTGAGGGGATTTCTACCCGTGTTTACTAAGTTATGCCATTTCCCGGCGGGCACAAAAACAGCATAGTTCTCTCGTACATTCTTTAAATAATTAAGATCATCCCTGCTGTCTCCCATCATGACAAATCCTTCTCCTTGCTCTATTCGCAGAAACTGGTCATGGTCGTGATGAACCTCCAAGCCTATATCGTCTCCCGGCTCTATGCTCATAAGGGTAAGCTGCATATATTCGCCGGTCCAAAGAGCGGTTCTGAAATAATCATTCCGTCTTGTCGCTTCCTTGATATTTATTACAAAGGGTTCCTTACCATAATCCTCGGAGTTATGATTTGTATTGTTTCGGATATCAGAGGTTTGACTATATGTGTTCGCTCTCAGCGGGAACGAATTTAATCTGTTATGTCTGCGCATATGCACAATCCTTTCGTAAATGTTACTATTATAATATGCACAGTATGTAAAATTGTTCTGCAAAAAAACTTGATATAACACCGAGTTTGGCATATTACGACAAGAAATACAATCGGTTTATGTTGTAAGTTATACTTGATACGGCTTAATATTTATAGTACAATATACAAAATAAAACTGAAAGGTTATGAGAGGTTTGAGAATAGTGAGAAGGTATAAAATTATAGTTCTGATTATAACAGTAGGAATGATAATACTCACCGTAGGTTGTACTGAGGATACGCATTCCTCCGAATCAAGTAAAACTACAGAATCTTCGGATGATTCGATATTAAGTGACTCGGTTAGACCCATAATACGAATTGAAGCCTCCGAAGCATATGTTTGGATAAATCAAGGAGACGAATATGATTTATTAAGCGGGGTTTCCGGCTATGATAATTTAGAGGGCGATATTACAAATAGAATACAATTAGACATAGGAGAATATGATTCAAATATTCTCGGAGTATATATGATAACTTATTTATTGACAGATACTGCCGGAAACGAGGCAGAACCGATTACGCGTACCGTTGTTGTTAAGGATACAAGCATATTTCCTGCACCGCCTGTCTTTTTAGATGTAATTGATGGGGAAATTCTCGGTCCAAAAGCACCTGATTTATTTGGCGGAGCATGGTATCATAAAGTCGTGTCGTCAAGAGATAATTGGCAGGGAATTGAAGGAACAATTACCTTGCCCGAGGTAACGATCAGACGTTATGAAGGCGATAGTAACCCTGAGCTTGATGTAGACCCAACAGTAAAAAACCTTGATAATCCGTCGGTATATCTGGGTGGTCATGCGACTAATGAATCGGATGTCGGTTTATCCTTCTCAAGAGCACTGATTGACGTAGAAGAGCAAACATTAAGCAAGGGAAGCATAGCTTTCCGACCGTTCTGGCGTTATATTACTAATGAACACCAGGACGCAGGCGGTTACGAAGTACACAACGGAGAATATGCCGTATCTGTTACCAATAACAACTGTATCGCTAACTATCATTGGAGGTATACAGAATACTACTATTTACCCGGCGATAAATTACGAATAATAATTTATATCCCGGAACCGAATAAGATGCAGTTGCAAATTGAAGTGATTGAAAAATCAACACTTCCCGGCTCAGTTGAAATGCGTGAGCTATATGGCTGGAAAGATCCGGCGAATTTTAAGAGCCCGATTTTTCATTCTCCAGGGCACGGAACGGGCATTGCTTCTGAATACAAACGGGTCAATGCGATTGATCAAGTGGCAAATGAAGGAGGAACAGCTCATCCCTCGCAAACCGAAATAAAGAATGCGATTTGGTACGAAACATATCTTTATCGAAAAATCAATGGGGAAATGTATCGTGTGCCAATGAATGATAATCGTCGTGGAGTATTAAGTGCTCCCGATCAAACACGATTTACTACTTCGTATGAGAATGTCGACCGGGATTTAGGCGGTGAAGTCATCACCATTCACCCGGGCTATACAAGCTAAATAAATACAAACAGGGTACTGTCTCTTAAATATTAGGTGACAGCACCCTTGCTTTATTTATTGTACTAACCCTTAAAACATGAGGGCATAAGGCTCTAAGCGCTGTATTTATGCTATTTTAAAGCTTATTTAGATTGGTTCTTTTTAATAATTGCAGCCTGAGCGGCGGCAAGGCGGGCTATCGGTACTCTGAAGGGTGAGCAGGAAACATAATTAAGCCCTGTATTATGGCAGAACTCCACGGTTGAGGGGTCGCCGCCATGCTCGCCGCAGATTCCGAGCTTAATGTCCGGGCGGGTTGAACGCCCTAACTCGCTTGCCATTTCTACAAGCTTACCCACACCGGTCTGGTCAAGCCTTGCAAACGGATCGCTCTCAAAGATACCCTTTTTATAATATGCTTCAAGGAACTTGCCCGCATCGTCTCTGGAAAAGCCGAAGGTCATCTGCGTTAGATCGTTGGTGCCGAAGGAAAAGAACTCGGCCTCGGTTGCTATTTCGTCTGCTGTTATTGCGGCACGGGGTATCTCTATCAT
>CAZGJQ010000013.1:0-29681 GCA_964525815.1 uncultured Oscillospiraceae bacterium | reverse complement strand
CTTGACATGCAAGGGGTCGTTGGTTCAAGTCCATTCATCCACACCAATAAGAAGCGACAAAATTCAATGGATTTTGTCGCCTTGCTTTTTCGTTATTCGAATTTAATTGTCTTTTACTGCGAAACAAACACCTCACCGCATTAAGCCTTTGGTAAGCTTCAGAATCATTACCGCCATATCGTGGGGTGTTTTTTTCATATTGCTGTCAAGCCATTTTTGGATTAGACCGATACAGCCCGTTATTATAAACGAATAAACATATTCGGCGTCCTCCTTTATGAGGACGTTTTTGTTGGTCAGCTCTGTAATCATAAGGTCATAAACCACCGTCATCACCTGTTTTTGGAAGCAGAGGTCACCTCGTTCACTTAACAGCAGTCTGCAAATCCTTGCGTTATCCTTTATATATTCGAATATCTTGCCCACAACATCGGCGGTTCCCAAGTTAAGAAGGTTGTCCCCCTTAAGATAAACCCGTATGTTGTCAATAAGCTCGTTTTCTATCTGCTCCAGCAAATCATACTGGTCGCTGTAATGGGCATAAAAGGTGGCACGGTTGACATCCGCCTTTTCACATAATTCCTTTATGGTAATCTGAGAAATAGGCTTCTTCTCAAGCAGCTCAATAAAGCTCTCCTTGATTACCATTTTAGAATATCTGACCCGTCTGTCCTCCTGTTTTATCATGTTAAACACCCCAACCTATCATTTAAAAAAATCGGACTATTTGTTATTTGTCAAACACTTGATAGCATAGTGTTGAAAATGCAACAATTTCTGCCAATCTGTTTGTTGTAAAATAATCACAGTGTCATTATACTATATTTAAGCTATTAAATCAACACTATGCATAATAAGGAGATTGGCAAATGAAGAAGCATGTATACGCTCTTACCACCTGTAAAAGAACGATTGTACTTAGCTTTTTGATACTGGGTATACTGGGAGGAATTTTGTACACAAGGGTGTCGGTAAACTATAAAATGGAGGATTATTTACCGTCCGACGCAAACTCCACGGTTGCCATTGAGGTCATGAAAGAGGAGTTCGGAGGGACTCTGTCAAACGCTCGGTTAATGATAAAGGATGTGACAATGGAGCAAGCGCTTGAGCATAAGCGGCGTATTGCGGGAGTGGAAGGTGTTTCGCAGATAAGCTGGCTGGACGATGCGATTGATCTTGATATGTCTCAGGCTGTTGACACCTCTATTCTGGAAAGATACTATAAGGATGATACCGCTCTTTTTAGTATAACAATACAAAGCGGCAAGGAAAAGGCTGCAACGGAAGCCATATATGAGCTGATAGGGGAGAATAACGCTCTTGCCGGGCAGGCTCCGAATATGGCGGCGCTGCAGGAATCATCGGTAAACGAGGTTACGGGAGCATTTTTTATTTTGCTGCCCATTATACTTATTATTCTGCTGGTTACAACCAAATCATGGTTGGAGCCGATATTATACTTTATAACAATAGGTATTGCCGTGCTCATTAATATGGGTACAAACCTGATGTTTTCGGAAATATCCTTTATTACCCTCACGGTAAGTCCCATTTTACAGCTTGCCGTGTCCCTCGATTACGCAATCTTTCTGCTGCACAGCTTCAGAGAGCATCGGGACAAGGCGGAGAGCCCCGCCGAGGCTATGCGGCTTGCCGTTAAGAAAGCGTTTCCCACGGTAGCGGCAAGTGCCGCAACCACAATTATCGGCTTTTCGGCGTTGATTTTTATGCGGTTCGGGGTCGGAGCTGATTTAGGTATTAATCTTGTCAAGGGTATCGCGATAAGCTTTGTTACCGTGATGGTGCTGCTCCCGGCGTTGACGTTGTTATGTATAAGGCTGCTTGATAAAACAGCACACAGGTCTTTTATTCCCTCCTTTGGGAGAGCATCCGATATTTTGATGAAAATTAGGGTTCCGTTTTTGATTTTAGCCCTTTTGGTGGTGGTTCCATGCTTTATTGCTCAATCAAAAACAGACTTTTCCTACGGCTCCGGCGGTATAGCTGAGAGCAGTCGTGCGGGAAGGGATTTGGAGAGGATTGAGGAGGTGTTCGGCAAGGAAAATATGCTTGTCGTTATGATTCCGAAGGAAAATCTGGAAAATGAATATACATTATGCCGAAGTCTTTCCAAGCTGCCGCATATTACCGGAGTTATGTCCTATGTAACCGTGGTGGGTGCGGATGTACCGGTTGAATATGCTCCGGAGGGCGTGGTGAAGCAGTTTTATTCGGAAAATTATGTGCGGATAATGCTTAATACAGACCTGCCCGAGGAGAGCAAGGAAACGTTCGATACTGTAAAGGCGGTCAAGGATACCGTTAACATAGAAGGTAGTCTTATTGCAGGTCAAAGTGCTGTGCTTTTTGATATGAAGGAGGTCGTAACGGGGGATATGACCTTAGTAAACCTTATAGCGGTTATCGGCATTTTCCTTGTGCTGCTGATTACATTCCGATCAATCTCTCTGCCCTTCATTTTGGTGTTTGTGATTGAAACTGCGATATGGATTAACCTGTCGGTCGCTTATTTCTCCGGTCAGAATCTTATGTATATAGGCTATCTGATTATCGGTACGGTGCAGCTTGGAGCAACCATAGATTACGCTATCCTTATGACAAACAGATATCTTACCAAACGAAGCGGAATGTCAAAGCTTGAGGCTATGAGAGAAACGCTGATGCAGAATATCAGTGCGATTCTAACCTCTGCCGGGATTCTTACGGCAGCGGGCTTTTGTCTCGGGCTCACCTCCACTAACCCGATGGTGTCAGAGATGGGTATTTTGCTTGGTCGGGGAACGGCACTCTCCTTTGCGATGGTAATTCTTGTATTACCCGCATTGCTTTTATTGTGTGATAAGGTAATAATAAAGACTACCTTGAGGAGCTTTTACAGAAAGAAATAATTCTTAGAACAGAGCAGGATAAGAGCCCGCCGTTGCCGGCGGGCTCCGTTGTGTTATTTTCTACAAATCAAATATATTGATTGTGCCGAGGAAGTGTCGTTTTATCTTTAAGTAATCGCTTGCTTTAATCTGGTCGGAGCCGCTAAGGCAGGCAGCCTTAAGCTGAGCTTGTGTAGGGCTCATAGACCCGAGGAAGGCTCTCTTGACCATCAGATAATCCTGCGCACGGATTTTTCCGTCTCCGTCCAAGTCTCCGTAAACAACGATTATTTTCTCCTCAAGAACAAATTCTCCATGATAGTACTGTATCCTGCACCCCGTGCCCACAACAGCTGTATCCGAGGTTATTTGCTCACCGTTCTTATTCAATACAACAATATTATTTGCCGATTCGAAGTTGCTCAGCAGCTCCTCAAGGGTTGTATTGTCAGTAACTCCGGTCAGATACTCGCCAAGCTCATAGTTCGAGCCTTGATTGAGCACAAGACCGTCATCGTCAACACCTATAACAACGGTAATAGGCTGTGTATAGAGCACATAATCGCTTCCTGCGGTTGTTTTTGTTGAATATCCGAGCATGAAGCTTGCATATCCCTCGGATGCGGTTGCGGTAATAACTCCGTTATTAACGGTTATAAGATCCTCGCCCTCGAGTATCTTAACAAAGGTTTTTGAATCCGAGGTTATGTTTGTAATATCCTCACCGTATGTAACCGAGCTTAAGGAATAGCTGTTTACAGATCCGTTATCCTTGAGTAATATGGTATTATTGTTTGCATATATATTTTTAACCATATTCTTTGCATACTGTGCATCATCAGTGGTAAGTCCGTCTATTCCTAAAAGGTAGTGCGAGTTGAACACAGACGGCCAGGAGTTGGAATAGGTCCAGGGCCAGATTGTAACCCCTCTGTCCCCCGCAACCTTTACAAAGTAACTGCTCTGGTTGGATGCGTTAACATTAAGCGTCGAGTTTGCGGGTTGTATAAACTCAAGCTGCTTATACATGGTAACGAGAGCATCGTTTATATTTGTAGCGGAATCGATTCCATTAAGTAAATAACCGGTTGACATCTCAGGCATAAGCTGCTGTGTCTTTCTGAGCTGATTCGCATCAAAGCAGATAACGGTTACCCTGCTCTCCATATCATATTGGTTAATAAGATCAACCATAGGCTGTACTATGTTTTGGTTTCCTGTTTTAATTTCTATGAATATTTTTCCGTTAGTTGGTTTAATCGCTTGAAGCATTTCCTCCAGAGTAGGAATTTTCTCATCCGGATAATCATCCTTAAACATATTGTTCGGACCCCAGAGGTGGAATTCCTTGAGCTGTTCAAGCGTCATGTTGGACACCGTGCCCGTACCGTTGGTGGTGCGGTCGATTGTACTGTCATGCATAATTACAACTTTTCCGTCCTTGGAAAGCATGATATCGGTCTCCACAACATCGGCGCCGTTTTCTATAGCCTTTAGATATCCGGAGATAGAGTTTTCCGGTGCTTGGGAGGGATTTCCCCTATGTCCGATTATTAACGGTGTTCTTGTCATGGTGAACGGTACGAACAGCTCGGTCAGCGCATCTTCTATTGCGGCAAAGTCATTGGTTATGATTCCGTTTGCGCCGCTTGTAATGAGCCTTGCCGCCTCTGTGTCGCCGTTAAGGTCATCTTCCATAACCCAAACGGTAATTGCGTTAGATTGCAGCTCCTCAACATACTCCTTTACCGCATATTTGGCGGGAAGTATGGCTGTCAGCGCCAACGCTTTATTAACATTTCCTCTTATAAAGAGTAGAGCCTCTGCACTTAGAGAAGATTCATCGTCCATATCCGTAAAGTCAACGGCTCCCCTTACCATTGTGTAGCTCTGTCTTGCATATTTTACAATATCGGGATTTTTGCTTATGAAAAGAGCATCGCATATCGAGGCCGCTTTCAGTGCGTTTATTATGGTATCTACCGTTGCGGTATCGCTTACATGGAAGGCGGGAATAAAAATATCCTTATCCAAATGCTCCATCAGCTCGCTCAGACTGCAAACCGCAGAGCCGTCCTTTGTTTTTAGACTGCTGCCGTCCGCATAAAAAATCAGGGTTGCGGGAGCGTCAGTAGTCTCGGAAACAATGGAGTTGAATTCCTGTGCAGAATTTATAAGTCCTATGTTTGTAACATGATTTCGTGTATTGGAATCGGGCTGTCTTACATTAAATAGCTGTACTGCAGGGGGTGGAGGAGGCTCGGGCGAGGTCTCTTGAATTGTTACCTTTATCGAATCGATAATAAACTTGGAGGAGTTACCTTGCAAACCTATTCCACCGTTTATGCTTGGAGCAATAGCGGGTAAATCGTCTACATGAAGCACCTTATTGTTGTCAATCTGATACTGCACCACATTGTCCTTGGCAAGCACGGAGAAGGTATAGTTCTTGGAGGAGTTAACTGCCTCGGTGTAGCCTGCGGACTTGTAATAGTTCCAGGTTGTGGTATAGGATACACACTCAACACCGCCCGTGGTTGCGGTTCCGGGCAAAGCCATATTGTTACGCATACACATATGGTAATACGGCGTTCCGGCTCCGGTTACATTCTTGGCTCTGTAGATAACCGAAAACCATCTTGATGAATCGGTTGCCTCGGCTTGCGTAGCAACAGTGTCGATTCTGTAGTTCCCAAAATCCGAGAGCCACTCGGGCAGGTAAATGCGGGGGTTGCCGGCAAGTAATCCGTTGATGGTCAGCTTTCCTCCGCTTACCGTATAGACACCTGCGGTGCTGCTTGTTTTATTCCATCCGTCAATATCTGATGCGCTGTTAAAATCAGTAAAGAACAGCACATACTCTGTCTCAGATGACAATTTTGCTACAATATATACTGTTTTGCTGACAGTGGGAGCAGAGGTCTTTTTTGCCGTAAGGGTTGTTACTCCCTTGCTTGTGGGAGTAAAGGAGGATATAACCGTACTTCCGTTATACCAGGTTATTTCCGCTGGGTTTAGCACGGTTCCGTCGTTTAGCTGCACGCTGTAGTTGGACAGATTGACCGTAGTACCGACATTTGCTAAAATAGCGGGCTCAACATTGCTTATTTCGGTTAGAGTTACAGCTTCTGCCTGCGAAGCCGGAAATACTCCGAACAAGCTTGATAGCATACAAATAACCAGAAATAAAGCGAGTTTTTGTGATTTGTGCATGGTTTTTCCCTTTCTTTTATTGGTTTTTTTCAATTGTGTCGATTGCATCAGCGATTATATTACCTGCCTTTTGCAGCTCCTCCGCTGCTTTTTCGTAGCTTACGCCCGTCTTTGCCATTATTATCCGTGCCGCACGGTCAACCAGCTTTTTATTTGAAGGAATCATATATGCCATATAGTTACCTCTGACTCTGCCGAAGCGAATCATTGAGCCGGTACTCAGCATATTAATTATCATTTTCTGTGCGGTTCCCGCCTTCATACGGGTTGAGCCGTTGATAACCTCAGGCCCCACCTCAGCGATAATGGCGGTTTCGCACATTGGGACAAGCTCGGAGTTTTTGTTGCAGGAAACACAGATTGTTTTTGCCCCAAGCTCCTTTGCATGGTTAATTGCTCCCTTGACACAGTTTGCCGAGCCGCTGGCGGAAAGTGCGACTAAAACATCCTTGCCGCAAAACTCCTTTTCCCTCATTTGATTGACAATATTGTCAAAATCGTCTTCGGCATCCTCAACCGAGTAAAAAGCCGCTCTCGGTCCGCCTGCGATAATACCCTGCACGGTTTCTGCGGAAACTCCGAAGGTAGGAGGACATTCCGAGGCGTCCAGAACTCCTAATCTGCCCGAGGTTCCCGCACCCACATAAAAAATCCTTCCGCCGTTCTTCAGGGCGTCTGCCAAAGCATCCACTGCCCTTGCTATTTCGGGCAGTGCTTTCTCAACCGCATCAGCAACGGTCTTATCCTCGTTGTTAATACAGCGAACAATCTCGAGTGCGTTCATTTTATCGATATTTTCGGTGCTTTTGTTGGTCGACTCCGTTTTTAACTCATTGAATTGGGACATACTTAATCCTTTCATAATGTTAAATATAAGATAGAATTAAGTTTATCATATTTAACACAGAGTGTCAATGTTTTTACATAATACAGGTTATAAAAAATACAAAGTCTGAGCATTGTTAAAAAGACTCTTGATATGAGTGATTTTTTATTTCATTTGCATAAGTATATTTGTATGATGCAATATATATTTATTAATAATACCAAAAATAAAAATATACCTTGACAGGCGAGGTATATTGTGATATACTGCACTCAGTTCAATGCGAGGAGGTGTATGCTTTTGTCGATAGCATCGGATTTTATAAGAGGACATACAGATACCATAATCTTAGCAAACCTATTGGAAGGGGACAGCTATGGTTACAAAATCAACAAGGCTATTTTGCAAAAGACGGACAACAAATATGAGCTGAAGGAAGCGACGCTTTATACAGCGTTTAGAAGGCTGGAGGAAGCGGGAAGCATTTATTCTTATTGGGGAGACGAGAATACGGGCGCAAGACGGCGTTATTATTCAATAACCAACACCGGAAGAACCGAATATCAAAGGCTCCGCAAGGAGTGGGAAGAAACAAAGGAAATAATTAACAAACTTACAGAAATTGGGGGAGAAGCTTAATGAACCAAAAGCTAAGGACATATATTGAGAGCCTGTTTGTGGACGCACCAAAGAATAAAAAGACCGTAGAGCTTAAAGAGGAAATGGTACAAAACCTTATCGATAAGTACAATGATCTTATATCGGAGGGTAAAAGCGAGGATGCTGCCTACAACATCGCTGTGGCGAGTGTGGGGGATATCAGCGATTTGATTAACGAGCTGAACAAGGGCACGAGTGCATCGTCCGAGTTGGAGGAAAAGGAACGTAGAAGATCCGCCTTGCTTACAGCGATAAGCGTGGGTATTTATATACTCTCGATTATACCGGTGTTGATTTGGCAGGATGAGACCGGGGTGATACTTATGTTTACCTTGGCTGCTGTTGCCACAGTGATTATTGTTTACAACGCAATGACCAAGCCGAAATACCATAAGCTGGACGATACCCTTGTCGAGGAGTTTAAGGAATGGAAGGCGTCGTCAAATGAGAGCGATAAAATGCTTAAAGCGATTTCCGGCTCGCTATGGCTGTTAACTGTTGCTATATATATTGTTATCAGCTTTCTTACCGGAGCTTGGCATATAACCTGGATTATTTTTTTGATAGCGGGTGCGGTAAACACTATAATAAAAGCTCTTTTTGACCTGAAAAAGTAGAGGTGCAGTGTGAAAAAATCAGCAATAATCAGAATTGTATTCGCTTCCATAGCGATAGTAATATTGACATCGGTATTAGTTTTAGGATTGAGCGGAGGCTTTTCGGGAATGATGGGATTTAGTTTCGGAGGAATGTATTCCTATGCGGATTACGAGCTTTACAGCGCCGGGGATGCAAGCGTTGCGACCGACGGTATAGAAAGGCTGGATATAGGCTGGATAGCGGGCGGGGTTAATATTACCACGCATAACGGTAGCGAGATTCTGGTGAGCGAGAGCAACTCGGATAGGCTTGAGGAGGACGAAAAGCTGCGTTATCTTGTTAAAAACGGAGTTTTGTATGTTAAGTATTGGGCGCCGCGGAAGTTTTTTTCGGTAAAAAGGCTGGTTACTCCCGGAAAGCAGCTTACCGTAAGTGTTCCGGAGAGTAAATATGACCTGTTGAATACGGTGGATATCGACACTGTTTCGGCAAGGATTGAGCTTAGCGGCATTGCGGCAAACGAGTTTAAGCTTAACAGTGTTTCGGGCGCTGTTTCCGCAAGCCTTGAGGGCAGGAGCGAAAGCATATCGGCAAAGACCGTAAGCGGAGCGGTATATATAAAGGGAGTCAGCGATTACGTGGAGCTTAACAGTGTTAGCGGAGGCTTAATGTGTGAAGGGGAAATCGTAAGGCTTAAGGGAAAGAATGTATCCGGTGCTGTTACCGCTAACTTGGATAACTGCCCTGAAAATGTCAGTATAGGCACGGTGAGCGGCAGTATACGGCTTACTATACCTGATAATGAAGGATTTACGGCATCCTACAGCTTTGTCAGCGGTGCGTTTAACTCTTCCTTTGCAACCGTGAACAGCAAGGATCAGGCGGTTTACGGTAACGGAAACGCCAAGTTTGAGTTCAATGCGGTGTCCGGCAGCGTAACGGTAAACGAGAGATAAAAAGTCCGCAGCTCTTTTTGAGCTGCGGATAATTTTTTATGGTTAACGGGTCTAAAACTCCTGCATATGCTTTTTTATTGCATTGAAGGTTTCTTCACATATGACATGCTCAATACGGCAGGCATCCTCTGCGGCTTTTTCCTTGCTAACTCCCAATGAAACGAGGAACCTTGAGAGCAGGGTATGGCGCTCGTACATGCTTTTAGCAACCTTTTCACCCCGCTCGGTCAGGGTAATACAACCGGATCTATCGATTTCTATATAATCATTACTCTTAAGAATACCTACCGCACGGCTGATGCTTGGCTTGGAATAACCGGTTTCGTTTACTATATCGATGGAGCGCACCTGCGGATTCCTCTGACGCAGTATAAGAATGGTCTCGAGATAATTCTCGCCGGACTCGTGCAATTGCATAGCTAACCTCCCCGATGTATAACTAATTATATGTTAATATAGCATAAAAAAATTCTTTTATCAAGCCGCCGTATGTAAAAAATCGGGAAAACAAGAAAAATCAGAGCAAACCGATTGACAAAAACGAGGAGTAATGCTATGATAATGCAATGTTAGCAGGAGCTAACTCAAGAAAGGTGGTTCTAAATTTGATTAATTTTATTATAGAAAACGCCGCAACCGTAATAATCGGACTGGTTTTGGCGGGACTTGCGGCTCTTGCCTTAGTGAAGATATTTAAGGATAAAAGAAAAGGCTCTGCATGTGCGTCCTGCTCCTCCAAGGACAATTGCCCGGGATGCTTGCTTAAAACATCCGAGCAAAAAGGAAAAACGCAAAAAAGTTCGGAAGAAGATGCTAAGGAGAATGAGAGTTGAAGAATGCCTTGATAATCTGTTTTTCACCAACCGGCAGCACATATAAGCTGTGCTCAGGTATGATTAATCAAATGAGTACAGATTATAACATTACACTGTTGGATATAACTCCGCCTAATACAAGAAAAAACAGTACAAATACCTTCTTTTCAGGAGAAGTGCTTTTTATCGCTGCTCCTGTTTATTCACACGGTGGAGCAAAAATAGCTGTTGATTTTATAAAAAAAGCCAATCTTAATTTCGATAAAGCGGTGGTTATTTGTACATATGGATGTATATCCTGCGGATCGGCAGTATACGAATTAGCAAAAATTATTGAAAAAAAGGGGATACCCGTAATAGCTGCAGCAGAAGTGCCTATGATGAACAGTTATGCGACGCTGTCTGTAAACACAAAGGAATTTAGCGTTATCTCGGAACCTGATTATAAGGGATTTCTAAGGGATTTTTTACAGATAGTCTGCAAAAAGGCACAAACTAAAACAACGAGTATAAAACTGAATCGTGGATTTTATTCAGGCAATTTGCTACCCCAGAAAGCAATCGCTCGACTTGCTTCCTATGTACCAAAAGCGAACGAGGGATTGTGTACGAGCTGTATGCGTTGTATTGAAGTCTGTCCGTCCGGAGCGATAATTAGTCCCTTAAAAACATATAAAAAGGACTGTTTCGGATGCGCCGCTTGTGTGAAATGCTGCAGTTCTGGTGCAAGGAAACTGGTTTTCAGGAGCTTTTTCCCTAAGCTATATTTAAAGCAAGGTCTTAAAAGAGCCGTAAAACAAAATATTAGTCCGCGTTTTTTTGTTTGATAAAGTCGGTTATTAGTTTTGTTTCTTTCGGGGTGGTTTTTGTAAAACCACATTGCGTTTTCATCTCGGTTATTGCTTTTTCACGGGTAATACTGCCTTGAATAACAGCTATGGAAAGTTCAAGGGCGGAAAACGGTATTATTTCGCTCTTCATTGACCTGAAATCACTTAGCTGCGAGTATTCCTTGCAGCGTTCTATTAGACAGCTTGTATGTAGTCCCTTTTCTTTTGCGGCGTCTTCCCAGTTAAGCTCATTATGGAGCACTTTTTTTATGCTTTGCCAGTCATAGCTGCCGGTATCGCTCAGAGCGTTGAAGTCTATATGCACCAGAGCGGGTAAAATCCCATCCTTTTTGCTTCTTTGTACCGATTTCTGTAGCGGAACCAGAAGCTCCGGTGCCTGAGCGAGCGATTCGAAAAGGTTGTTAATAATATCGTTGTCAAGACCGAATATTTTGGATAGCCCTTTGTTTCCGAAGGCTAACTTTTTAATGGTCATATACATTTCAAGCTGCCCTTCTTTAAAGGGCTTTCGGAGCATAAGCATTCTGCCTGCGTTATATAAAAAACGCAGGAATTTTTTTGTTCCGGGCTTATAAAGTGTTCTTGGTGCGAGACGGTTGAAAATAAGAGCCTTGCTTTGGGCGGGCTCGTTCCCCAATACAAGATACGGAACCGAATTATCAATTAGGATCGGAAAAAAGAGAATATAGGCAAGAGAGGGGCAAATGCAGACGTTACGCTGCTGCTCATAGCATTTTGCGTATATATTTCTTAGGTTATCCTTCGGTGCTTCTCTGATCACAAAGGTAACCTCAGGCAGCAGCTCCTTTGCCTTTTGTATGTTATTAAGCGCATTTTCGGACATAAAGGGGTGCTTCCAGGTTAAAGCCAAAACACGAAGCCCCAAAATCCGACACAAGTAATAAAGAAGATAGGAGGAATCCTTACCTCCCGAATAAAACAGCGCCACATCAAACCTTGCACTCGGGGTTTCGGGCAGAATGTTTATAACCGGTAATGGACTTATTAGCCTTTTAATTTCGGGATATGCGTTGCATATGGGACATATTCCTTCTTTATCCAGCTCCAAGCCCGGAATGACAAAATCATTGGCACAGCACTTTACACAAAACCTTGCTTGGCTAAAGGAGTCCGGTATTATAATCCGCTCGTTTATGTCCACGATTATTTTTTGCTCAATAAGCCGCATTATCTCCTTTGTTATTCTATGCTCATTATACTCCTCAATACAACGAACGCCGTCCAGCGCATCGATGAATGCGGCTGTTCGGCTGCTTATCTTTATTCTGTTTTTGAATGTATCGGGTTGCCTTCTCAAACCGAAGTATATCAGGAAATTATCCTTAACCCTCCATCTTTCTTGCAATACGGGAATCATATTGTCTCGCCTCTTTTCGGAAAGCCTTTTTACTTTGGAATTATTCAACTATAATAACATAAATAAACACATTTTGCATAACTAATTTGACAGGCTAACGATTCATTCGTTTTTTGTCCTTAAAGCACCTCTTATATCGTTACCGGACGGCTGCTGATATATTACCAGCCCGAATTCATTAACCACCGAAAAAAGGTGGTCGAATATGTCCGCTTGAATACCCTCGTATTCCGTCCATTTAACTGTGTTTGTGAACGCATATATCTCAAGGGGGATACCGGAGCTCTCCGGCTTAAGCTGACGAACCATCAGAATCATTTCGTTGTGTATACGAGGATGCTGCTTCAGGTATTCAGCGATATAAGCACGAAATGTACCTATGTTGGTAAGCTGTCTGCCGTTGACCGGTATAGTTGTATCGATGTTATTTTTGCTGTTGTATTCCGCTACATCCTTGAGCTTGTTATCTATATAGCTGCTGATAAGCCTTATTCTGCGGAACCTGTCCAGCATTTCGTCATCGCACAGCTTTACGCTTGCGGTATCTATATATAAAGCTCGCTTGATTCGTCTGCCCCCCGATTTTTCCATTCCTCTCCAGTTTATAAACGCATCCGAAACCAAGGCATAGGCGGGGATTGTGGTGACGGTGTTGTCAAAGTTTTGCACCTTTACGGTGGTGAGCGAAAGGTCAATAACCGTACCGTCCGCAGAGAATTTGGTCATTTCTATCCAGTCACCGATACGAATCATATCGTTGGTGGTAAGCTGAATACCGGCGACAAAACCGAGTATGGAATCCTTGAACACCAGTGTCGTAACCGCAGTCATTGCGCCGATACCGCCCAGCAGTACGAGCGGGCTCTCGCCAATAAGGAGTGCGATAAGTATTATAGCACCGATTATGAACAGCGCTACCTTTATAACCTGAAGCAGTCCCTTTATGGGACGGGACTTTGCAACCTCATAGCTGCGGTAAATCTCCTCTGCGGAATTTATGAGTGAGTTTAAAACAACAATGATAATTATAACCGCAAAAAGGTTAGCTATTTTTTCCAAAAAGATGTTATACTCCGGAAGTGTTCCCGAAAACAAATTAATCACAATAGGAACTGCTATCCAGGAAAGATGATGAAACAGCTTGTTTTTTAGCAGAATATCATCCCATTTATGCTTTGTCTTTTTTGCGACCTTAGTCATTATTCTTACGGCAGCAATTCTCAAGGCAAGCTTTGCGGCGAGGCAAAGCGCCGCTATTCCCAAAAAGGTCAGCGAATATGCCACTAAACTCGTGTAGCTCTCTATATTAAGCTTTTCTGCAAATGAGTAGATTAAGTTGAACAATATTATCACTCCCAAGCGTTTTTTGTTTCTCATTGTAACCTAAAAATCGTAATATTTCAATACCCCTAAGCGCAATAAAGAGCCAGAGCGAGGAAATATTGTGTAAATATTTACAAATATGCTTGCATATTCCGTTAGTATATTGTATAATAGCTAAAAAATATACAGGTATGGAGGCACTTAGTATGTTAAGAAGAAAAATATTCTTGTTCATCCTAGCGACGTGTATTCTTTTGACCCCGTTATTCACTGCCTGCAAGGAAAGCGATGATACACAGAGTAAGGATACGGTTTCACATGATGATACAGGTTTCCCGCTTGAGACACAAAATTTCAATACCACAATTAAGGTGTTGAGTGTTGAAACGGGCAGGCACCTTTACGGTGAGCTGCAGTTCGTACCCGATGAGGAAAAAGAGGGTAATGTTGTAAACGATGCGGTGAAAAGAAGAAACGACTATATCGAGGAGAACTTTGGTATAACTATTGAGGTAGTACCCACGAGATATCCGGGTGATGATATTGCCCTTTCAATTACCAGCGGCTCCGATGATTACCAGATAGTAGCAGATGCGGTAAACAAGATGCTTCCCAACGCAACCCAGAACTATTACTGGTCGCTTGAGGATAAGCTGAATCTTGACAAGGACTGGTGGGATCAGAATGCGATTGAGAACCTCTCAATCACAGACAAGACCTACTTTGTTGCGGGCGATGCTTTGATTACCGACGACGACCATACATATCTTATCCTCTTTAATAAGGATATGTACGTTGATAACGGTCTTGAAGGGGATTACGGAGATATTTATGACTTTGTCCGGGATGGTAAATGGACCTATGACGCTATGCATGCGATGGGTAAGGTTGTAGCTCAGCCGGATGAGAACGACCAGTGGACAACAACCGGCGGTACCTACGGACTCCTCGGAGATAACTATGGTGCAGGTATACTCGTTTACGGCTCAGGTATTCCCTCGGCGCAAAAGACAGAGGACGGCGGTATACAGCTACTGGTTGATACTGAGAGAAGCGTTAATGCCTTCAACAAGGTTTTTGATATTATGAACGACACCGCCAACACAATACGCGTTGAGCAAATAGGCAACGACTGGGCAGGAATAAGCAATATGTTTATCGAGGGCAAGGGGTTGTTCTATTTAACCTCCACCCAGGCAATCACTCAGATAAAAAACAGCACTGCGGAGACAAAGGTCGAGTTCGGTGTTCTTCCCGTTCCCAAGCTTACCGCAGAACAGGATAATTACTATAACGGTGTTAATGTTTATCAGTCCAATGTTATGGCTGTTCCCACAACCAATATGGACAAACTTGACGCTACCATATACCTTATGGAGGCTCTCGGCTATTACAGCAAGAACACTCCCGGAGATACAAGCGTAACAAACGCATATTATGAGATTACGCTCAAGCTGCAGTCGGTCGGCTCCTCGGACGACGAGGAAATGCTGGATTTGGTGTTTAACAACCGTCTTTATGACATCGGTGCTATTTATGACTGGGGAGACACCCTTCTCGGTGTTTACAGCCGTGTAATGAGTTCCGGCTCCAACAACTTTATTTCACATTATGAATCAATCAAAACAGGGGTTGAAGCGGCTATGGAGCAAACAATTAGTGATTATCAGAATATAACCACATAGGCTACCATAGTTACCCATATAAGCTTAAATGGCTCTGTAAATAGAACACTAAAAAACGAAATCCGGAGTGGCATGAAACCACTTCGGATTTTTGGATGTTTATAACACTCCGTCAGTTGTTTTGTAAGCAATACAAAACAGAAAACTGGGTAGCATGCTCAAGCTCGTCTACCATGGCGTAATAAAAAGTGTCCCTTGCCACCTGCTCCTTTACAGAGAGCTGTATGTCCCGATAGAATTCCGCCGCTTCAAGCTCATCCTTTAACGCCATCAGCAAGCCGTTTCTGTAGTCCGGATATTGAATTTTTTCTATATTGTATTGCGGCTTGGAATGATATAGATACTGGTAGAGCTTCTCGAAGCGCTCCAAATGCTCCAGCTCGTCGTCCCGGGCGTGCTCTATAAATTCATAATGCAAATCGTTCGGAGCTTCCTTTAAGAGCCGTGAATAGAATTCTGCTGCTGTCGCCTCCTCTATCATTGACTGCAAAATGCTCTCCTTCAGCTCCTGTCGGGTAATAGCTCCGAGCAGCGGTGTTTTAGGGTTTTTTTGTCCATGGTTCATTCACGCAACCTCCTATGACTGTTTGCTTACATTATATGAATTTTGGTTTTTTTTTGTGATAATTGCAGCAAAATCACTCTTTTTACTGCGTTTTTTTGAAAAATCACAAGTAAGAGCAGTCACGGCTGGATATATTTAGGCTGTATTGGTTGATTATTTAGCGAAAAAGTAGTAAAATATATAAAAATGCATAGGAAAGAAGAATAGCATGACTGATTTTAAGCACCTTGGCGTTTCACCTCCCATATTAAGAGCGCTGGATGATATGGAGTTTAAGAGCCCCACACCAATCCAGAGCTTGGCGATTCCGCATATATTAAACAAAAAGGATTTGATTGTCGTTTCCAAAACGGGCAGCGGAAAGACTGCCGTTTTCGGCGTTCCGCTCCTACAATTGACAGATGTAAATGTCCGTGAACCGCAGGTTCTTATCCTCACACCTACAAGGGAGCTTGCGGTGCAGGTTAACGGTGATTTAAGGAGCATGGCGAAGTATCTCAGTCATAAGCTGACCGCTGTATACGGAAGGCATAATATCAGAACCGAGATACAGGCACTTGAGAAGGGAGTAACGGTTGTTACCGGTACCCCCGGCAGGGTATATGACCATATAGCAAGGAAGAACCTTACGGTCAGGAATGTGCGCTTTTTAGTGCTTGATGAGGCGGACAGAATGCTGGACATGGGGTTTATTGATCAGGTAAGGAAGATAATCAAAGCATTGCCGAAGGAGAGGGTAACCCTGTTGTTTTCCGCCACATTCCCCGCCGAAATACGCAGATTATGTCAATCATACATGAACAACCCCGAAACACTCGAGATTGAGTCGGAGACCAAAACGGTGGACACCATCAGGCAGGAGTACTTCAGGGTGGAGAAAAACGAGAAGTGTATTCAGCTTGAGAGGCTGCTCAAGGCAATCCGTCCCGATAGCTGCATAATTTTTTGTAATATGCGGACATCGGTGGACAGGGTGCAGCGTTTTTTAAGTAAAAGAGGGTATTCCTCACAGGCGTTGCACGGGGATATTCCGCAGGGAAAAAGGCTGAAAACCATGCAGCAGTTCAAGGACGGGGAGTTCGGTATTTTGGTGGCGACCGATGTTGCCGCCCGAGGAATTCATATCGATGATTTATCGCTGGTGGCAAATTATGATGTTCCGCATGAAAAGGACAGCTATGTGCATAGAATCGGTCGTACCGGCAGAGCCGGTAACGGCGGGCACGCCATTTCTCTTGTAACGGGAAACGATATTATAAGCCTGTACGAGATAGAGGAGCATATAGGTGCTATCATTTCACAGTCTGACCTGCCGACCGAACAGGGTTTAAACGAGCAAAGCGAAAAGGTGAGGGAATGGGTTGCGGCTAGCAAGTTGAAAAATGCAGTACCGCCCGAAACAAGCGTAACTAAAAGGTATAATCAACCGAGGAACAAGCGTTCTCAGGGGCAAAAACAGAGAACCGATAACAGAGCGCAGGGTAATAGGAGCAGATATAATCAAAACAGTAAAAAACCCGCCGTACAGATCGAAAAAAAGCCTTATAGAGCACAAAACCCTGTCAAAGGAACTGAGCGGCTTCCGAGGGAGACTACAATACAGACGGAGCCGAAAAAAACCGAGCAGGCTATCGCTCAGAGCCAGACCACCGAGAAGAAGCCTTTCTTTAAACGCCTGCTGAAAAGGCTTGGACGTAAATAAACTCCGGCATAATTTCCCCTTTATAAAGGAACAATAGATAAAAAACAAGGGGGAGCAATTATGTCACAGAGAAAAAAAGAAGAGCCGGGCAGAACCGAGAGATTGAGGAAAAAGCTTGAGGATACTCACTTTACCGCCTCGATAGATAATCAAGATCCTGAGTACAATGCCAAGAAGCAGGTGCTGCTGCCGTATATAGAGGCAATGGAGGATGTATCGGAGGTGCCGGAAGCTATGCCCAATAAGCAAAGAGAAACATGCGTTAAGGGAAGGAAGGATAACCCGAAGCGGAGCACAAATAAAGAAGCACTCGGTCCGAATATAGGAAGATAGGAGTTTTTTGCTTTGCTCAATGATATACGAGAGCTGTATTCGGAAACGGATACTCATTTATTGCGGGACGAGAGACCGTCCGGTTTTCTTGAGCTTGCATACAATAACCCATTGTTCGGTGAGTATCCTTTTGTTATGCTCCATGATTTAAAGCGAGCCGAGCAGTCCCCCGAGCACCATCCGGAGGGTAATGTGTGGAATCATACCCTTCTTGTCGTAGACCAAGCGGCAAGAGTCAGGGATAAGAGCAGGAACGCATCCGTTTTTATGTGGGCGGCGTTGCTGCATGATATAGGTAAGCCCTCAACCGGCAAGGTCAGAGGAAACAAAATAACCTCCTATGATCATGATAAAGCGGGGGAAAAGCTCTCTGCGGACTTCCTGTCATTTTTTACGCAGGACACAAGCTCCATAAAAGAGGTTTCGGGTCTTGTAAGGTATCATATGCATATCCTTTATGTGCTTAAGGGGCTGCCCTTTGCGGACATCAAGGGAATGAAGCAAAACACTGATATAAACGAGGTTGCACTGCTCGGCTTGTGCGACCGTCTCGGCAGGACAAACAGCGACAGAGCCAAAGAGGAGGAGCATATCAGGGTATTTATAAAAAAATGCAATCAGATTTTTTGAGCGCCTTGTCATAGGCGCTTTTTCTGAAGAAGGGAGACGCTTATGCTTATAATACGCGATTTAAAGGCTCCGCTTGATTATGAAGCGGATTCCTTAAAGAATATGGTTTCAGAAAAGCTTAATATCTCACCCGACCGAATAAAGCATATAAATATAATAAAAAGAGCCGTAAACAACAGAAACATACAGGAAGTCTTTTTTGATATAACCGTATCGGCGGTAGTAACGGGAGACGAGGACGAGGTTTTGTCCGCCAACAGAAAAAACAGTGTTTTCAGGCTTGAGGAGCCGATATATTCAATTCCCCGTAAAAAGCTGAGTCTTCGTCCCGTCGTGGTGGGCTGCGGACCGGCTGGTCTGTTCGCCGCTCTGCTGTTGGCGAGAGCAGGAGCAAATCCTGTTTTGCTGGAGCGAGGAGCGGATGTTTATACCCGTACAAAAAAGGTGGAGCGGTTCTGGGATACGGGTCAGATAGATACCGAAACAAACGTGCAGTTCGGAGAAGGCGGTGCGGGATTATTCTCGGACGGCAAGCTTAAAACGGGGAAGAAAGACGGCAGAAAAGAATGGATACTTAACGAGCTGATTAAGGCGGGAGCACCGTTTGAGATTAGGTACTTAGCCAAGCCTCATATCGGAACGGACAACCTGAAAAAAGTAGTCGTAAGGATAAGAAACGAAATAATAAGCATGGGCGGAGAGGTAAGGTTCGGCGTTGTTTTTTCGGGTCTTATACAGGAGCAGGGTAAAATAAAAGGGATTCGCCTGCGGGTAAACGGTCAGGAAGAGGAAGTTATAACCGATAACGTCGTTCTCGCAATCGGCAACAGTGCCCGGGATACCTTTTATATGCTGAAAAATAGCGGTATCGCAATGGAATACAAGCCCTTCGCCGTCGGAATCAGAATTGAGCATCCTCAGGAGCTTATAAACAGGATTAAATACGGAGGGTTCTCAGCTCACCCGTCATTGGGAGCCGCAGATTACAGAATGGCGGTTCATTTACCTAACGGCAGGAATGTCTATACCTTCTGCATGTGTCCGGGAGGAAGGGTGGTTGCCGCTTCATCCGAGGAGGAAGGGCTGACCGTTAACGGAATGAGCGAGTTCGCAAGGGACGGTCAAAACGCCAACACGGCTTTGCTTGTAACCCTAAAAAGGGAGGACATGGGAAGCGGAGATACACTTGCCGGAATCGAATACCAGCGCAGAATAGAAAGAGCCGCCTTCGTGTCGGGTGGCGGAGGATACAAGGCTCCTGTACAGCGGTTGGAGGACTTTATGCAAAGACGCTCCTCCGATTTTTTTGGGGATGTGCAGCCCACTTATATACCCGGCACCCGGTTTGCTCAAGCCGACTCATATTTACCTGATTATATAACCGATTCGCTCAGGCGGGCGGTAAAGGAAATGGAGGATTGGATGCCCGGATTTGCGTTTCCGGACGCTCTCCTTACCGGAGCGGAGACCCGCAGCTCGTCTCCTGTTCGCATTTTACGGGACGAGGGTATGCAGGCGGTAGGATTGAAAGGGTTATATCCCTGCGGAGAGGGTGCGGGGTATTCTGGGGGGATTATCTCCGCTGCCGTTGACGGAGTGTTGTGCGCCGAGCATATATTAAAAAAATAAAATGGTATTCATTGCTTTTTGTGTTGAAATATTAAAAAATGTTTGTTATAATAAACGAGAAATGTAAAATATTTAATCATTTACTATTATAAGGACGGAAAGGGAATTTGTCGGGCAACTAAAATGCAGCCGATAAATAAATAAGTATTTATGAGTAAATCCAACGAAATTATAAGCGAAGTAAAAAAGGCAATCATCGGAAAAGAAAGAATACTCGTGCGGGTATATCTGGCTATTATAGCGGGAGGTCATATTCTTATAGAGGATATACCGGGAGTAGGTAAAACAACAATGGCACTTGCCTTTTCTAAGGCACTTGCGCTTGATTATAACCGTATGCAGTTTACTCCGGATGTGCTCCCTTCGGATATTGTCGGTTTTTCGGTGTTGAATAAAAGCACCGGAGAGCTGGAATATAAGGAGGGAGCGATAATGTGCAATCTTTTCCTTGCCGATGAGCTTAACAGAGCCACCAGTCGTACTCAGGCTGCCCTGCTTGAAGCGATGGAGGAGAATCAGGTTACGGTTGACGGAGTTACCCACCCGTTGCCCCAACCCTTTACTGTCATAGCCACCCAGAACCCGATTGGAGCGGCGGGCACACAGCTCCTCCCCGATTCCCAGATTGACCGCTTTATGGTCAAGCTTTCTCTCGGATACCCCAGCGAGCAAAACGAAATAGAGATGCTTCTGCGCAGGCAGTCGGGCAATCCTTTATCCAAACTGAAGCAGATAGTAAGCATAGACGAGCTTAACGAAATAAAGGCGCAGGCAGATAAGATACATATAGCAGATTCTGTATTTGAGTATATAGTCAAGTTGGTGGGAGCAACCCGGAGCAATGAATTTATACAATGGGGAGCGAGTCCCCGTGCGTCTATAGCAATAGCGTCAATGGCCAAGGCGGGAGCATGGGTTCAGGGAAGGGATTACATTGTACCCGAGGATGTACGGATGTTTTTTCACGATTGCCTTGCTCATCGAATCAAGCTTACTCCTGAGGGTGAGGAGAATAACAGGGGCGTAAAATGGGCGCTTGACAATATATTGAGTAAGGTTAAAGAGCCCGCCATAAAATAAAGCAGCTGATTACAGGGCTCTCTGACGAAAGGACAAATGTGCGTTAGATGTTTAGAAGATGGATTATATACATTACCGTATTAATTGCCTCTTTTGCGTTTTACGGTCTTTATGAGCAGTACATATCATATTATATATTCCTGGCGGTGGCGTTTTTCCCGCTGTTTTCGCTTGCAATAAGCATTTTCGGAATGCTCAGAGTCCGCATAGGCTTTTTGCCCTTGCCCACTCAGCTAAAAAAGGGTACAGACGCAAATGCGGTAATAAAAATATATCCCCGCAGTCCGTTACCACTGGCTCTTATGACAATCCTGTACACAGCGGAGAATATTACCTTTTGCGGTCAAGCTGCAGACAAGGCGGACAAAGACGGCCAACCGGATTCCTTTACCCTGCTGCTCCTGTACGGCTGCGCGAAGGACGGTGTTTCCCTGCCTCTCGACACCTCGCACACGGGGATTATTTATCTTGATATTAAGAAGGTCAGAGTATACGATTACCTTGGCCTTTTCTTCTTTTCGCTTAAAACGCCGGATAAACGAAGCATTATTGTAATGCCGGAGTTTGTCCGCCCCGAACCCATGCCAGTGCTGCCTGTGGATAAAATAGGAGGAAAGGGACTAAGACCAAAGCCCGGAGGCGGGTTTGCGGAGGATTATGACCTCAGAGAATACCGGATAGGCGACCCTCTTAACCTTATACACTGGAAGCTCTCCTCCAAGCGGGATGAGCTTATCACAAGGGAGCCGCTCGTATCCGAGAAGGGTAAAATATACATATGCTTTAACCTTTTTGGTTCTCCCGAAGAGCTGGACAGTGTTTTTGGGCAGGTTCTGTATATATCACACATTCTACTGGGCAGGATGATTGATTTTTATCTTTGCTGGTATGACGGCGGTGGGGAGCTTAATACCGTCCATATAGAGCAAAAGACCGAGCTTATGCACTGCCTTGTAGCGATTCTTTCGAGACCGATAGCAAGATTGGGCAGAGCAGTTGACAGAGCCTCCTTCCGAGATGCCGACTGGTTTTATATAGTCCGACCTCAGACCGATAACGGGGGTGAGCATATATGACCAACGGTAAAAAAGCAGTAGCGAGTATTCTGCTTAACGCATTGTGCGTTTTTATGGGTGTTTACGGGATTGTGTTCGGTTGCGTTACCGCATATAATCTAATCGTGGATGCAGGCACCATCATTACGGTTGCCGCAATTTCCGCCGTGGGATTCTGTACGTTTTTTTATGTAAGGGTTTTTAAAAAGACCCTCGGTATAACCGCCTCTCTTATATGGGCGGGAGCGTTTTTGGCTTATTTTTCTGACATAAAGAACGGTTTTTTTATTTTTCTTAATGCTATTACCACCCGTATGAGCATGTTCTCCTCGTCTATTTATCCGACGGAGGAGGTTTCACTCGGTTTTTCCGGCACAATGCATGCATGTACCGTTTTCTTCTCGTTTGTGGTCTTTGTTCTTTCCGCTGTACTCTGCCTGTCCTTAATAAGAGGCTGGATTTGGCTGAGTATCCTCACGGCAGTGCCTGCGTTTTCTGTTTGTCTGTTTTTTGTCAAGGATGTACCCGATATTATACCGGTTATCGCTTTTGTAGGCTTTATGCTGGTTACGGTATTGTCCTGCACCATAAGAACTGGAGATAAACATCGGGCTTCTTCTATGCTCTCGCTCTTTATTCCGCTCACACTGGCGTTTCTTATAGCTGTAAATGCGGTGTTTCCGGCAAACAGCCGTACGGATTTTGCAAACATGATGTATGGATTTTTCTCTGACCTTCTTCCTATAAATACTATAAAGACAAGTCAGCATGTCTTATCCGAGGATAGCTCAGGCGAAATAAATATTTCCCAAGGCATAAGCGAGGAGGAATCCGGCGGTATACCGAGCGATAAGCCTAAGGATTATGAATCGGTTGACCTTATTAACTCAGAGCCGTCCATAACGGGCAAAGTAATGATGCAGATAAAAACAGACAAACCCGGAAAGCAGCTCTTGAGAGGATTCTCGGTTGACATATATACCGGAGACTCCTGGGAGGTTTTTGACCAAAACACGCAGAGCATTTTCACGGAGACAATCAGAGCCGTAACCAATTATTCGGGATCATCTGCGCTTTTTTCTCCTATAACCGGTTCCGCTTTTTCGGTTATGATTATGGAGAACTCAAGACAATACTCGATTGAGATAAGCGATAAAATAAAAGGAGGTGTAATTGCCTATACACCTTATTACCCTTTTATTTCCGGGAGTCATAACTATAGATTCGATAACTCGGTTGTTTTATACAAGCCGAATGCGTTGCAGGACAGAGACGAGAATGCGCTTTATAATTTCGATTATTATGATTGCGGTAGGGTATCTGCGGACAATGAAGGAATTTTGTCTTACAGTAGGTACGAAATTGCTCAGTATTATGAGATGCTATACCGTGAATACGCATATATGTTTTATACCGTGATAAACAGAGAGCACTCTGATTTTATAAATCAATTCATATCCGAGGAGGGTTTTTTGCTCATAGAGGATAAGGATGAGCTTGTGGATGCAGTCACAGAGTTTGTAAAAAACAGCGCAACCTATAGCCTTAATCCCACAAAAACGCCGAGCGGAAGGGATTTTGTGGAGTTTTTCCTTAACGAGGATAAGCAGGGCTATTGTATGCATTTTGCTACGGCAGCCACACTCATTTTCCGTACACTCGGAGTTCCCGCCCGCTATGTCAGCGGGTATTCGGCAAATGTGGAGAGCGACCGAATAAGCAGCTGGGTGGATGTAACCGACAAGGAAGCACATGCATGGGTGGAGGTATATTTTGACGGAATCGGGTGGGTTCCTGTTGATGTTACACCCGCAGAACCGAGCGGAGGCGGCGAGTCCTCCGAGCCGCAGCACTCCTCCGACCCGAGCTCCTCCGATGCCTCGAGCGAAACAAGCTCGCACGCTTCCGTAGTTTCCAGCGAAGCTGAATCCTCCGATTCTTCATCCGCAGCTGAATCCTTATCCTCCAATTCAAGCGAGTCCGTCATCGGTAACGGCGATAATAAGCTTGCTTGGCTTTATGCCGTGATTTTTGGATTCATTGGCGTTGTTTCCTTGATACTGAGACGTCGTAGCATAAAAAGAGCCCGGTTAAAAGCTCTTAATCAGAGCAGCACAAACCGCGCGGTCATATATGCGTGGGACCTGCTTAGCAGGCTTAAGCCGTATGGCGTGATACCGGACGACAATATTTATGTGATAGCCCAAAAAGCAGCGTTCAGCCTGCATACCTTATCCGAGCGGGAGAGACGGATTGTAGTCGATTATACTCTCGAAAGGGCTAAGCAGGTTGATAAGGAACTGAGTGTTTTTAGACGTGCGGTGTTTAGGTATATAAGGATTTTGAATTAAAAACAGTCGCTCCGGCTCCATATTTTGGTTAGATTCGCCTATTGAACGGCTAAATAAAATATGATATAGTAATCTACGGCAGGCTTTTATTCCGATTGGGTTTGGGAAGGAGCCTGCATAGTTTTGAAGTCAGGAGAACAGATGAATGAGACCATTATCCCCGATGAAATTCTTTTTGGAGAACAAAAAACGAACGGTAGTTATCGTAATAATTCTTATGCTGTCCGTTGCGGTTGTTTCCTTTATTACATCATTGGTAACCAGCATTATTACCGATGCTTCTAACGCAAACCTTAAGCCGTATGAGTATTGCTCGGTGGTTGCTAAAACATCGGATGAGATTTTTATTAAGGATTCGGTTGTGGAGGAGATCGGCAATTACCCCGAGGTTAAAAGAACTGTGAAGGTTATAGTAAGCAACTCGTATTTTCAGGCGCTTATGGGCAACACCTCCGCACCTGTTTACTTTGTAGATGATGCCGAGGATCTGGAGCAGGCGCTGGAAATAAACAAGCTGAGCCTAACCGAGGGCAGGCTTCCCCGTGAAGGGGAGCTGGAGGTTGCGCTCCATATGAATCTGCTCAAGAACAAAAATCTAAAAATAGGTGATTATTTCGGAAACGATGAGCAGGAGGACGAATGGCTGGCAGGCAGATACAAGGTTGTGGGTGCATTAAAGGGTGAAGCCCTTATGGGCTTCGGCAGTCTGTCTGTGATAGCAGAAACCTACAAAAACGCCGGTCTCAGCACGGATAAGCCGATGGCGCTGCTTGTTGTACCTGAGGATGGTCAGATGGAGGAGCTGAATAAAAAGCTGGACTTGATTGACAGAAAGGATGCGTCCGTCTATAACTATTCCTCGATAAAGCGAACCTTCGACAGTCAGATAGCCTCAATGAGCTTTTTGCTACAAATTGTTATATTTATAGTGGTGTTTATACTGTCCATATCGGTGGGCGCATTGGTGTTTATTATTTACATGGGGCGTTCTGACGAGTTCGGGATTCTATATGCAATGGGGTACGAAAAGAGCTTCATTAAAGGACTTATAATAAAAGAGCTCGCAGCGTTGTCAGCAATATGCTGGTTGTTTGGCTATGTACTGTCCTTTTTAATGGTTCATCTCATCAATTCCATGGTGTTGAGCGCAAAGGGACAGACCCTGTATTTCTTCACGGGAACGGGATTATTGAATACACTGTTCATTCCTGTAATGGTGCTGATATGTGCCGCTTATCCGATTTTACGGCGGCTAAAAAAATGGGACCCCATCGCCGTAATAGAAAGGAGAGACTGAGTATGCTCTGTTGCAAAAATCTGCGACTTGTGTATCCGGACGGAGAAAAAACAAAAACAGTACTCGATAATGTCGATATTACTGTGAAAAAAGGAGAGAATGTTATTTTGCTCGGCCCCTCGGGAAGCGGAAAAAGCTCACTTATATACCTGCTGTCTTCTTTAAGATTACCTACGGCAGGTGAGGTTATATTCAACGATATGAGATTTTCCGAGCAGAGCGACAGGATAAAGGCAAAAATCAGAAAGGAGCACTTTGGTTTTATATTTCAGATGCATTTTTTGCTTCCATATCTCAGTGTGGCGGAGAATGTTTTGCTTGGCAGTCCTTTTTTCAACAAGCAAAGCAGGTCTAAAGCGGAGGAATTACTGGATAGGCTCGGATTAAGTGAGCATATGGGTAAAAAGATACATCAAATGTCCGGGGGACAGCGGCAGCGGGTGGCTATTGCAAGAGCCATTATGAATGAACCCGATATAATATTTGCCGACGAGCCTACCGCTTCCCTTGACCACGAGACGGCGTGCGAGGTCATCAGGGTATTAAAGAGTCATAAGCAGGATTCGGTCTTGATAATGGCAACCCACGATACTTCGATTCTGTCCGGCGATGAGCGGATAATCAAGGTTGCGGACGGTAAAACCACAGAGGCTGTTTAATGCAAAAAATACAAGAAGGAAGGCATACATAACGCCTTCCTTTTTTATTCATTTTCATAAAAACCGTCTCCTTTAAGAATTATATCGTTATACATTTTATATTACTATATTGAGAAAAGCTTTGTAACAGCTTATAAAAAATACATTATATTTAATATTTATAAGTTCAATCAAATTATCATACATTTCGTGCAAACAGGATAATAACCCCATTTTTCCACAAAAAAACTGCATTGATGTTAATAAATATCATAAATATGCTTGACAAATTATACATCTTCCTGTATAATTCGTTCAATATATTAAATATGTATCAACTATTAAATATAATTGAAGGGAGGCGGTATTGTGTTGGGGTTCGGAGATATCGGAATATTCTTAGCTTACACATTATGCATTCTGTCCGCAATCTGCTGTATTGTTTATGGAATATTTAACTGGAACAAGGGAAACGATTTGGACGAGAAGGATCAAAAAAAGGATACTGACTGGAAGCAAAAGGAGCAGGAGCTCGGCGAAAAACTGGATATTTAACCAATTTTATATAACAGGGGAGGAGTTGTAAAAAAGTGCTTCAGACAATAATTATTGTTATTTATTTAGGGGTTATTGCATTTCTTGGTTATCTTGGTTTTACAAAAACAAAAAATACAAAGGATTATTACTTAGGGGGAAGGAAGATACACCCTGCCGTTATGGCCTTTTCATACGGAGCAACCTTTATCAGTACATCCGCAATTATAAGCTTCGGCGGAACGGCCGGTGTTTTCGGCTTCAGCCTTTTGTGGCTGACCTTTCTTAATATTTTCCTCGGTATTTTTATTGCGTTTATATTCTTCGGAAAAAGAACACGGCGCATAGGACATAACATTCAAGCGCATACATTTCCGGAGTTCCTCGGAAAGAGATATAACTCCAAGTTTATACAAAGATTCGCGGGAATAGTTATATTCCTGTTTATGCCCATATATGCAGCCGCTGTAATGATTGGAGCCGCTAAGTTCATTGAATCGGGGCTGAATGTAGATTATAACATAGCTCTGCTCGTATTCGCCGTCATTGTAGCTACATATGTGTTCTTCGGCGGTATAAAAAGTGTTATGTACTCGGATGCGTTTCAGGGAAGCCTTATGTTAATCGGAATGTCAGTGCTCTTAGTGACCGTTTATTGGAAGCTCGGGGGAGTTACCGCCGCACATCAGCAGCTTACCGACCTGTTCAAGAACAGCGAGGTGCTTAGCCAAACAGAGGGGCTGCAGGCAAACGGATTTCAGGGCTGGACCTCAATGCCCAAGCTGTTCTCCTCCAACTGGTGGACGGTTGTGTCCAGTATTGTAATGGGTGTGGGAATAGGCGTGCTCGCTCAGCCTCAGCTTACCGTAAGGTTTATGACCGTAAAGAGCGACAGGGACCTTAACCGTGCCATTCCCATCGGCGGTGTTTTTATTCTGCTGATGACCGGAGTCGCTTTTCTTGTGGGAGCGCTGTCCAATGTATTCTTCTTTAACGAGCAGAGTCAGATAGCGGTTACTGCGGCAGGAGGTGCGGACAGCATTATACCGGAGTTTCTGAAAACATTTATACCCGAGTGGTTTATGACCATCTTTTTAGTCGTTTTGCTTTCTGCGGGTATGTCAACCATCTCCTCACAGTTCCATGCCATAGGAACCGCTGTGGGGCGGGATGTTATCGGCGTGGACGACAAGCAGCCAAAAAAGGCCATGCTTATTACCCGATTAGGAATGCTTGTTGCAATAGCGGTTACCATTATGATGTCCTATATATTACCGGAGATATGGAGCGATTCCATCGCAATCAGCACGGGTCTGTTCTTCGGGCTTTGCTGTGCGGCTTTTCTGCCTATGTACTTCGGAGCGCTTTATTTTAAGAGCATGACCAAGACAGCGGCCATTTCCGGAATGGTTGCGGGGTTTTCCTCAAGTCTTTTATGGATGATGTTTATTCATACAAAGGAATCGAAGGCGATGAAGATAGCCGGACTTTTATTCGGCAAGGATTCATTGGCAGAGGGCTCTATTTTGGAGGTAGTGGACCCGATAATCATTGCTCTAACGGCGTCTGTACTGGTAACGATAATAGTACAGCTCTTCAGCAAAAAGACGTTGCCTAAAGAGCATATAGACGAGTGCTTCGACGGCATTAAATAATACTAACTCTAATTAAATAAGTATAAAAGCATACCGGAACAATCTCCGGTATGCTTTTTGCAGTGTGCATTTTCGTCAGTGATTATAATCTATGGATTATATTATCCGTTATGCTTCGGGCAGAGGATAAACCGAATAGTACTGCTTTTGTATCTTTTCGACGAGAACGAATTCGAAATATGATGAATACGGGGACTCAATTGTCACCTTGTCATCCTCATCCTTGACCTCCTTAAGATAGCCAAGCTTGATTTGCATCTCTTCTTCGGTTAAGTCGAGTAGCTCATGGCTCTGCTCAACAAATTCGGTTACGGCCGCCTCAAGCTCGATATTGAACTCCTCAATCATCTGAGCGGAAGCCTCCATTATAATACCTGCGATTGTCTCGTCCACCTTCTCGTTAATAAGGTCGAATCCGTATTTATCGAAATTGGATTCCAGCTCCTGCGTAAACTCAGCAGAATTTATCTTCTTGTTTATCTCATTTTGGTAAGAAGAGCTCTCGAGATACTCGGAAACTCTGGTATCAACCAAGCCGGCTATTTCGTTTTGGAACTGGGCTTCAATCAGCTCATCTATTTCCTCCTCGGAATACTCAATAAATCTATATTCCCAGACATAATCCTCGGTAAGCGTTTCCTGCACCTTTTCCTGAATCTCATCGTTGGTTGCTTCCGGTCCGAGCTCCTCCCGGAACTGGGTTGTCAGTCTTGCCGTAAGCGTTCTCCTTACTCTGGAGAGCACCTGCTCCCACAGGTTATCAGACGCTCTTTGCCATATAATATCCGCTTCGGAGCTGTTTAGGATTTTTTCTCTCTCGGCAGCGGAAAAATCGGTGGTTATTTTTGTCCTATAGCTGTCTATAAGCTGTTCCTTTAGTAGCTCATGCACAATTTCGGCGGTTTCCGCCTTAAGAGCATCAATATCCAAATCCACTATTGTACCGTTTATTATATTCGGATAGTATCTATCGACTATGCTCTGAATAATTTCGACATAATGCGGCTCGTACAG
>CAZGJQ010000012.1:0-30096 GCA_964525815.1 uncultured Oscillospiraceae bacterium | reverse complement strand
AGGGGCTGTCAGGAACGCACTCGGTAATTGCGGTAAGCTTATACCCTGGTCGGTTTACACCGTTTCCATAGACGGTGAAATTATAGACGAATAAGAACAGGAAAGGACTAAGAAATGGAAAAAATGTTTTGTTTTCAATGCGAACAGACCGCAGGCTGTAAGGCCTGCACCGGAAACAGAGGTGTTTGCGGCAAGCCAGCCGACACCGCAGGACTACAGGACGAGCTGACTGGAGCTCTAATCGGCTTGGCTCGTGCCGCTTATGACAAAGAGCAGCCCGAAGCGGCTACAAGAGCTCTGATCGAGGGACTTTTTGTTACCGTAACCAATGTTAATTTTGACAATCAGTCAATTCAAGGCTATATTAACAGGGTCAGAGAGCAGAAGCTGATACTTGACCATACGGCTCAGGATTATGATATGAAGGAGCTATGGAGGGAAAACGAGGATGTCCGCTCCCTTAAGTCCCTTATTTTGTTCGGGCTGAGAGGCATGGGCGCATATGCTTATCATGCTTTGATGCTCGGATATTCAGATGACGAAGTCAACGGATTCTTCTATGAAGCATTGAAAGCGATAGGTGATAACCAATCCGCGGATGAGCTGCTTGAACGGGTAATAAAGACTGGTAAAGTCAACCTCAAGTGCATGGAAATGCTGGATAAGGCAAATACGGAGAGCTACGGTCACCCCGTACCCGTAACCGTTCCGCTTATTATAGAAAAAGGACCTTTTATTGTGATAAGCGGGCATGATTTGGCGGATATGCATACCTTGCTGGAGCAGACAAAGAACAGCGGAATAAACATCTACACCCACGGGGAAATGCTGCCCGCTCACGCTTATCCCAAGCTTAAGGCTTATCCGCATCTAAAGGGAAACTTCGGTACCGCATGGCAGAATCAGCAGAAGGAGTTTGCGGACATTCCGGCTCCCGTCTTGTTCACTACCAATTGTCTTATGCCTGTGAAGGACAGCTACAGCGACAGAATTTTCACTACCGAAACGGTCGCTTACCCCGGAATGGTGCATATAGGTGATAACAAGGACTTTTCCGCGGTTATTGAAAAAGCAAGGGAGCTGGGCGGATACAGTGAGGATACCGTAATTACCGGAATCAACGGCGGTACCGCCGTAACCACCGGGTTCGGGCATAATACGGTGCTGGGAGCAGCCGAAACCGTCATCGAGGCCGTTAATAACGGAGACATAAGCCGGTTCTTTCTTGTGGGTGGCTGCGACGGTGCCAAACCGGGCAGAAACTACTACACGGACTTTGTTAAGCAATCACCCAAGGACAGCATAATCCTTACGCTTGCCTGTGGAAAATACCGTTTCAACGATATGGATTTGGGTACAATAAAAGGGCTGCCCCGAATTATGGATATGGGACAATGCAATGACTCCTACAGCGCAATAAAGGTTGCTCTTGCCCTTGCGGATGCCTTCGGCTGCGAGGTAAACGAGCTTCCTCTTACGCTGGTGCTCTCCTGGTACGAGCAGAAGGCGGTCTGCATACTGCTGTCACTGCTGTATCTCGGTATAAGGAACATATATATAGGACCCACTCTTCCCGCGTTTATCTCAAATAATGTCCTTGATGTACTTATTGATAAATTCGCACTAACGCCGATTTCCACCCCAGAAGAGGATCTCAGCAGGATACTATCGGCAAAGAAATCATAAAAGGAGAATGACATGAACAACATACTCAAGAACATCGACATGTCCAAGGTAACCAGCCTTGCGGGGCTTGTTGAATACCGGAAAGGACAAATTGTAAGCAGAACACTGGTGCAGAACAAGGCGGTCAGCATTACACTATTCGCATTTGACAGGGACGAGGAAATCAGCTCGCATTCCTCAAGCGGGGACGCTATGGTTCATGTGCTGGACGGAACCGGAGAAATCACCATCGGTGACGAAACCTTTTATCCCGAAAAGGACGAGACCGTTGTCATGCCCGCAGGTATACCCCATGCGGTTAAGGCAAAGGAGCCTTTTAAAATGCTGCTTGTCGTGGTGTTCCCATTATAAAAAGGCAGTATAAAAAGTGCAGTTCAAAATGAGCTGCACTTTTTTGTAGTTATTTATAATTTATAAGGACAAATTAACTTATCGATTAGCTACCGTAGTTCTCAATTGTTTTGTCAATATCACTATTTATTGTGTCCTTAAGAGCATCTATCTGAGATACAATATCGGTGCTGTTGTTTGACATCAGCTCTGCGAATATACCTACTATGCTGCCGAAGTTATAAACCTCACCTACATCATAAACGATGTTATCAAATATAATATCCAGCATTTCAACACTCTCATCATCCCGGGCATCTCTCATCTTAAGGTTAATTTCATAATATGCCGGTGTTATTGTGTTCTTTGCTTCAGCTGCATAAATGTCCAGCATATATGCCGAGAACTCTGGGTCATCACAGGACAAGGGTATAGCCACGCCCGCAATCGCTCCGGTGCCGGCATATGACCTGTAGTTATCCTGAGAGCTATCCCAGAGAGGAAGCGGAATAATACCGAACTCAAGCTCGGAGCGCTGCCTTGCTTTGGTGGTTGCGGAAAACGCAGAGGGTCTGAAGAGCGCTCTGCCCTGATGAAAGGTCTCAAACGAGGTATCCCAAATAGGCGGCTCAAAATCCTGCGCAAAGACACACCAATCCCCCTCCTGGAGGGTGGATAATACCTTCTGTGCCACGGTTATTGCTCTTTCTCCGTCCAATGTGAAGTAGGGCAGGTCGTTTGCATCCTTTCCGCATATCAATTCACCTGCAGCACCGTAAAAATAAAGAGGGTCTGCATGTCCGGTAAGCATACCGTAAATATTATCTGCGGATATGGAGCCGTCCGGGCTGTTTATCTGTGTAACCGCCTTTCCCATCTCCACCATCTTATCAAAGGTCCATTGCTTGTTTTCTACAAGCTCATATGGATTCTCAAGACCATAATCAGCAATCATTTCCTTATTGAACAATACCGAGAGAGTACAAACCTTATTTAAAATGGTAATGTCTCCGGTTGTAAAGAACACCTTGTTGTCAATAGAAAGGGACTCAGTTGCGTTAGAATCCCACCAGGGTGCGTCAAGGTCAAAGTTACCGATTCTTGTCAAGTCATACAAATAATTGTTCTGTGCGTATATGGCACAAGCTCTTAACGAAGGCATTATTGCATCATAAGCTCCCGTAGAAGCAACGGCTTCGTTTCTGATGTCATCACCAATGGTATCGCTCTTAATAACAACAAGCTTCACGTTATAATCCTGTTCAATCTTGTTGTTTCTCTCCTCAACGGCATCATTGAGCAGATCACCATAGAGAGTGCTCTCGGTTGTGAAGTCCTCGGACTGATATGTAGCGAACGCTTCTCCCATAACAAGAATCTTGAACTCCTTGGAGTCGAAGTCCTTAACCTCAAGTCTGGACCTGTATCTGCCGTTTTCATCCTTGTATGCCGCATCATCCGCAGCCGACTCAGATGACTCGTTATCGGAAGGGTCCTCTCTCTTACAGGAATACAGAACTGTGCAGCAAAGTGCAAATAGCAGAACAATGCAAAGCAGTCTTTTCATTTACAAATCTCCTTTATTTAATTTTTATATTAAACACCCGAATATGCCGAGAAACCGCCGTCAACCGGAATGATAACACCGTTTACGAATCCTGAAGCGTTATTGTCACAGAGATAGAGCAATGTGCCCAGCAGCTCCTCCGGCTCTCCGAAGCGGTTCATGGGAGTAGCGGCAAGAATCTTGTCCGTTCTCGGTGTGGGATTCCCCTCCTCGTCAAAGAGCAGCCCCTTGTTTTGAGCCGTAACAAAAAAACCCGGTGCAATCGCATTCACCCGGATATTTACCCGGGAGAAATGCACCGCAAGCCACATGGTGAAGTTGGAAACCGCACTCTTAGCGGCTGAATAAGCCGGTATTTTGGTCAGCGGTCTGAAGGCGTTCATGGACGAGATGTTTATAATCGTCGCACCCTTTTTGCCGCACATCTCGCTTGCAAAAACCTGAGTGGGGAGCAGTGTACCCAAAAAGTTAAGGTTGAACACAAACTCCACTCCGGACGGGTCTAAATCAAAAAAAGTAGTAATATCCTTTATTCCGTTCTCCAAATCCTCCGGAAAAAGGTATTCCTTTGTCGTCTGTGCTCTCGGGTTGTTTCCACCCGCTCCGTTGATGAGTATATCCACACCGCCAAACGCTTCCAGAACCTGCTTTTTGGCGGTGGCGAGACTCTCTCTGCTTAACACGTTTGCGGCAAGCCCGATTGCGTTGCCGCCCGATGCTTTTATTTGATCCGCAACAATATCTGCGGCTTCCTTTTTGAGGTCAAGAACCGCAACATTTGCACCGCTCTCCGCAAGCGCAAGACAGAACGAGGAGCAAAGCACCCCTCCTCCGCCCGTTACAACCGCAGTCCTACCGCTTAAATCAATTTTAAATGGAACATTCATCATTTACCGCTCCTACCCTTCAAGCGGTATATTCAAAGCGGACAGCTTCTGCTTGAGAAAATCTACAGCCATCTTTATATCGTCAGCCGGACTGTCTCCGACCTCACGCTCAATCGTAAGATAACCCTTGTAGCCTACTTGATTAAGTGCGGCAAGGTATTTGTCAAAGTCAACCCCGCCCTTTCCGAGCGGAACCTCAAGGAAGCTCTTCTCCCCTGTTTTGATTCCGTCCTTTGCATGTGTATGAACAATATAATCCTTCAATACATGAACACCCTGTACGGGGTCGTCGTCCGCAACCATAACAAGGTTGGCGGGGTCATAATTCACCCGAAGTCCTTTTGCTCCGAGCGAATCAAGAAACGCCTTAAGAATCGGTGCCTTCTCGGTGCCGGTCTCGGCGGCAAAAACAGAGCCTATGCTATCCGCGTAAACAGCAAGCTCGGAAGCGTTTTTTCTGATAAGCTCCATACGCTTGTCCTCGGTCTCATATAAATGACCTATATGAGTCGTAACAATATTACATCCCAGCTCCTTTGCCGCATCAAGCACCTTTTTTGACTTATCCACAACCTCCGGATGATCCAAATCAAGTCCGAAATCCCCGCATATAGCGGAAAAAACGATACCGTTGGAGTCCATTATGTCCTTAATCTCTTTTATCTTTTCCTTAGTCATATTCTCCGCGGAGAATTCTCCTCCGGTGAGATACTTTTGAACTCCGCTGACCCCAAGCTTTGACGCCTCCTTGATGCTCTCCGGAAATCCTAACCGGAAGGAATCGGAAATTAAACCAATCTTCATAATGACAATCCTTTCAACTGTATATTTTTTATTTATTATTTTTTATTTCTATCCTCTGTAAGGAGGGTGTCTATGGGGTGGCTGAAGCCCTCGGAAAATTCCTTTAAAAAATAATCCGCTTCCTCGCATTTTTGCATCGAAATGCTTTTTGCGAGAGTATCCCGGGCGACAGAAAATTCTCTGTTTCCGTTGCGCTCCTCCTCCATGCATTTTAAGTAAGCACAGATTTTATCAGCTGATTTTATTAGCTTTTTTTCATCCGCGGTATATTTAAATAATTCGCCGTAGCTGCTGTCAAGCTCCTTCGGTAGAGTGGACAAAAACTTTTTCAACGCAGCGCTTTCAACCAAATCATATGCGCTCTTTGTTTCCTTGCTGAAGTATTTTACCGGCGTGGGTATATCTCCGGTCAGAATCTCGGGTAAATCGTGATATAGCGCTTTTACGGCTATCCTGTCGCAGTCGTAATTTCTTTTAAAGTAAGTATTCCCTATCAGCGCAAGAGCATGTGCCGTTACGGCGACCTCCATCGAATGGGTGGAAAGACTCTCCGGAACAACCGAGTGCATGATTCCCCAGCGCTGTATGTATTTCATTCTAAAAAGCATTGCATAAAAAGCATTAGCCACAGCCTCATACCCCCACGGATACCATATTATCACATAATTCCATAAATGTGAATACCTGTTTTGTGAAAAATTTAAAATAATACGGTGAGCTTATTGCAGAAAGGTAAAAATATGGTATAATCAGGGAAGGATTTACATTTAATATTGATGTAAACATTATATGATGTTAAACATCATGGGGAGTAATCATTATGTTTCTCGAGGATATTTTAGACGGTATTGAAGTAAGCGGCACTTTTAACCGCAAAACGGTAATAAAGGATATTATTTACGATTCCCGTAAAGCGTCGCCTGATTCTCTCTTTGTTTGTATAAAAGGCTTTCAAAGCGACGGGCATTCCTATGCGATGGATGCCTACAATAAGGGTGTAAGGTTGTTTGCGGCTCAAAGACCAATCAGCCTGCCCGGTGACGCTGAAGTTATTTACTCGAATAACACAAGAAGATTCCTTGCCTGCGCAGCCGCCAACCTTTTCGGCAGACCAGCGGAAAAGCTTTTTACCGTGGGAGTAACCGGAACCAAGGGCAAAACCAGTACCTGCTACATGCTCAAGAGTATTTTCGAGGCTGCGGGTAAAAAGGTCGGTATTATGGGCAACATAGGTATTTACTACGGAAGCACCTCCGAGTATCTCGGTATAAACACCCCCGAATCCTATGAGATACACAGACACCTTCGCGGAATGGTGGATTCGGGTTGCGATGTCATGATAATGGAGGCATCCTCACAGGGCTTTATGCTTGACCGTACATACGGAATTACTTATGATATCGGGATTTTTACCAATCTGTCTCCCGACCATATCGGAGCTGCCGAGCATAATGACTTTGACCATTATTTGAACTGCAAAAAAAAGCTGCTTTTCCAATGCAAAGCAGGATTTGTTAACTCGGACAACGAATATTTTGAAAGAATAATTAAGGGTGTAAAATGCCCCATAAAAACATTCTCGATAGAAAACACTTCGGATTTCCGGGCAGTCCAGCCTGTTTTTAAGAGCAGTGAAAACAAGCTTCACACCGAGTTCACCTGCATAGAAAAAGCAGACGGACAGGAGATAAAAAACCGTATCAGGCTAAACACTCCCGGATATTTCTCCCTTTATAATGCAGCAGCGGCAATTTCTGCCGCAAGGCATTGTAATATTTCCTATAACGATATAAAAAACGGACTGGAAAGCACTTTTATTAAAGGGCGGATGGAAATTGTTCCGATTCAGGCGGATTACACCGTTATAATCGATTACGCTCATAATGAATTAAGCGTAAAAAATCTGTTCCGGACAATTAAGCTATATAATCCGGGTCGGATAATTTCGGTGTTTGGCTGCGGAGGAAACAGAGCCAAGCAGCGACGATATACCATGGGTGAGTTAATCGGCAGGTTTTCGGATATTTCCGTCGTAACCGCCGACAATTCCCGTTACGAAAAAATCGAAGATATTGTGTGCGATATAATGGTGGGTATAAGCAAGACCGATAACGAGCATATTATTATATATGACAGAAAAAAGGCCATTGAATATGCGATGGACATTGCCCGACAAGGTGATGTGATTCTGCTGATAGGAAAGGGTCATGAATTCTATGAGGAAATAGAGGGGGAAAAAAGACCCTTCTGCGAGAGTCAGATTGTGCTGGATTATTTTAGTATAAAAAAGCTTCGAGATAGTTAATTTTATATCCCTTGGAGGAAAAGCTATTCTCATATTCGGTCAATATATTCGCTTCATTAAGCGGACTCGAATGCAAATCGTAACACACATTTTCGAGAGTAAAGCCCGCTTCCCCAAGCATTTCTACAGAATATTCAAACAGCCCGATGTTATCGGTCTTTAAAAAAATACGACCGCCGTCCTTCAGTATTTTCTTGTACCTTTCCAGGAACAAGGGGCTGGTAAGGCGGCGTTTTGCGTGTCTCTTTTTTGGCCATGGGTCCGAAAAATTTAGATAAAGCCTGTCCACCGATTTTTCCGGCATAAAAATATCGGCTCGCTCTGCGTTCTCATTCAGGAAGGCGATATTTCCGCATTCCTCCCGGGCAGCCTTCTCCATTGCCATCATAAGTACGTCATCCACTATTTCCACCGCTATTATCAGAGCATCCGAATTTTGTCTTGAGAGCCCGGTAGCAAAGGCTCCCTTCCCACAGCCTATTTCCAATAACAGCCTTTTATTCGCTATTTCCTTTACCCTGTCCTCAAAGGACGACATTATGTCAACCGTTCCGTTTTCGTCGGTTTTTGCCAATAAAAAGGAAACCTTTTCCATTCTTTCCTTACTGTTCTTCTTGGGACGCATTCTCATACTCAATATCCTTTTTCGTCATTAATATTATTCTGCCTTGCTATGTTACAATTTTTGCTTTTGTTTGTCAATGAATATTTGAAATGATTTTGCGCAAAATAATAACAAATGAGAGGAGATAAACAGAATAAAACAAACAGTTTGCCAACTAATTAATCCGCAGCTGTTTCCCCGAAAATGCTGCGGACATATAAAATACGGGGAGAAAGGATATTCATTAAGCTTTTTTCTTAATGAAACGGTATATCAATGCTGGACAGAATTTCTTTAATTTTAGTTATAATCGGCGCACTTAACTGGGGCTCCATCGGACTTTTTCAATTCGATGTGATAGCTTGGATATTCGGCGGTCAAAGCGCTGTTGTCAGCCGTATAATATATACTCTTGTGGCACTTTGCGGTATTTGGTGCATTAGCCTTTTATTCAGGAGCAGAACGGCTGCAGAAATAGAGGATTAGTAAAAGAAAAATAGCGCCATCTGGTAAAACGGATGGTGCTTTTTTATAAAATAAATGCATGATCAACGACAAGAAAGCAAAATTAATTCAGAATAAAAAACGCCTTTTGATAATATTATGTAGCATAACAATTATCGAAAGGATATGATTTGATGTTTGTCTATACATTAAAAGCATCAAGTATTAAGTTTTTTGCGGTTATTCTGCTTTCAGTAGCAATTCTGGTTACCATTGTTGCGGTTATTCCCGATTTTGATGCGGTCGGAGAAGTCGCAGCTGTATCAATCGAATATTCGGGAATAAAAACCGAGGAGGATCGTCAGGGCTTCTTCAAGCAGTTCGATTATGAAATTGAGGAAACACCACTTGAGGTCGTGAATGTTACAATTCCGGAGCTGTTCGATTCGGTTTATGAGGCGTATAATGACATTCAGCGCGCACAGGGCTTAAATCTTAACAAATACAAGGGAAAGGATGCTGTAAGATACACCTATAAGGTTAGGAACTACGATTATGAGGGAACCGTACTCGCAACCATAATAGTTTATAAGGACAAAATAATAGCGGGTGACGTTTGCTCTGCGGACGGTGAAGGCTTTATGCACGGTTTCGAAAAGCCGTTCTGATAAGAAAAAAAATGCAAAAAGAGTAACAGCCGCTTTAACCGAAAGGAATTAAGCGGCTGAATAGATGTTATGTGACAAGGACATTTTTTGGCAGAACTACTGATGAAATTTAATAAATTATACTCAAAAAAATCTCATTCGAAATAGCATTATAAAATTATTATGCAAAATAGATAAACGACAGCATAAATTTTTGGGTAAATAATCACTTTCATTTTGCGTATAAATTTGATATTATGGTTTACATACAAAGATAAGAGGGCAAAAGAAAAGTCCTCATCAGGAGGTAAATAATGGCAAGTGTAATGTTTAAGCACATTTACAAGAGATTCCCGGGCGGCGTAACCGCAGTTTCGGATTTTTCTCTTGAGATTAAGGATAAGGAATTTATAATTCTTGTCGGCCCCTCAGGCTGCGGAAAGACCACTACATTAAGAATGTTAGCAGGGCTTGAGGATATCACCGAGGGAGATCTTTTTATCGATAATAAGCGGGTTAATGATGTGGCTCCCAAGGACAGAGATATTGCGATGGTTTTCCAGAATTATGCGCTTTATCCTCATATGTCCGTTTTTGAGAATATGGCGTTTGGTCTTAAGCTGCGTAAGGTAAGAAAGGAAGAAATTAAAAAGCGGGTTGAAGAGGCTGCAAGAATCCTTGACATCACTTACCTGCTTGACAGGAAGCCCAAGGCTTTGTCCGGCGGACAGAAGCAGCGTGTTGCTCTCGGTAGAGCTATTGTCCGTGAGCCCAAGGTGTTCCTACTTGACGAGCCGCTCTCCAACCTTGACGCAAAGCTGCGTGCTGCGATGAGAACAGAGCTTACAAAGCTGCATCTTAGACTTAAGACCACTTTTATATATGTTACCCATGACCAGGTCGAGGCTATGACCATGGCTACCCGAATTGTTGTTATGAAGGATGGTATTATTCAGCAGGTTGACACCCCGCAGAACCTTTATGACAAACCCTGCAATATTTTTGTTGCCGGCTTTATCGGTACTCCGCAGATGAACTTCATCAACGGAACAATCAATAAAAAAGAGGACGGTATATATTTTAATTTCGAGAATTGTTCTCTAAAGCTCCCTGATGAAAAGGCAGCCTCCCCCGAGATTCAGGAATATGTCGGCAAAGAGGTGGTCGCCGGTATCCGTCCCGAGCTTCTGCATGACGAGCCTATTTTCCTCAGCAAGTTCGAGGACTCTCAGTTAGACGCAAACGTTGAGTTTACCGAGCTTATGGGAGCAGAGGTATACCTATACCTTAATATAGGCGAGGAGCTTAATATGATTTCCCGTGTTTCCTCCCGTTCCAAAGCAAAGGCAGGCGACGATATTAAGATAGCCGTGGATACAACAAGAATCCACTTCTTCGATAAGGATACCGAAAAGGTCATCATACATTGATTTAAATACATTTATAAAAAGACAGGGTACTCATTCCCTGTCTTTTTTGCCTCTATTGATATATTACAGCCCGCAGAGAATCTCTGCGGGCTTAATTACTTTAATCTAACCTTGCTGATAGCCTGTTTCGGGATATGATAAGGTAACCGCATAGCCGCTCAAAATCAGAAACAAGTGCTTCTCTTCTCCCCTTAATCTCATCCTCCATACCGCTGATAACCAGTATTATGCTCTCAAGATCGCTTATTGCTCTTTCGGCATAATTGAGCTTCTGCTCAATAGATGCGTTTTCCAAGTCAAAACCGTTCGCAAGCGTTAATACGGGATTTATTAATGCAACGGTCCTCTCTCTTAGCGGGTGCTCGGGAGTATACGCATAGACAATGTCCAGCTTACGAAGTATATCGCTCAGTCCTGTCGAAACTGTTTTACTCAGCAGGTAGGTTTGAACCGATTTACCGGAATAGGAGCTGCTCCTTATCGTGTTGCCATAATTCCCATCGGTAATGCTGCCGAGGGAGAATAATGCACTGCCCTCCGCTCCGACATCCCTAACCAGGTCAATCTGAAGGGCTAAATTAATCTCTGTCGTGGTGCCAAAAGCAGATAAACCTACCGAATAAAACGCCTGGTCGGTCGTTATGCTCTTAAACAGAATCGCATTATCTCTGACATAGCTGTTATCGGCGCTGTACGACATGGAGAACACCTCGTCCATCCAGCCCCTCTCAACCCAATAACGAACATTCTGGAAGATTGTCTTGGGAACCGCATTTGCATCCGGATAAGCTGCGCAGCTTATCCAGAGCTCCGGTTTTGTCTCCATAACTAAATCGAATACTTCTTCTACCCAGCTGTTTATTATGTCCTCTCTGAACCTGCACCAATTTTCGTGCATCTCTGTGCCGGAAGACAATGTTCTCGGGTCAACGGAAGTATTATATTCGGTCTGAAAGCCCTTGATTATATCCTCGTTATAGCCATAATCGTATTGCTGATAATTCGGCTCCGGGAATCTTATATAATCAAGATGAATTCCGTCAATATCATACTTTTCTATGATTTCTCTATATACCTCCATTACCAGTGCTCTGTTTGACCGGTCATATGGATTAAGGAATACAAAATCACCGTATATAGTGCTATTAAAATTATTCCCCTGTTTATCAAGCAGGTGCTTACCCAGTGTTTTATTTATCAAATCGTCCGGATTCTGTGCGGCGGATTGCAGAGTGCCTATAAAGAAGTTCTCTACCCATGCGTGTATTTCTATGCCGTTTTCCTTACCGATACGGCAAAAAGCCTCCAAAGCATCCAAATCACCGTTTGCGCTTGTATTATGCGTAATCAAGCTGTTATCGGAATAGCCGATTACCTTCCCGTTATACCATGTCTCAAGATAAATGGTATTGATGTTTAGAGAAAGAGCCTTCTCTATTGTTGCCCTGACTTCCCGCTCGCTTCTCTCTGTCGGACGATACCAAGCGGCACGGTTCTCTATCGAGCTGCTCCGTATCATAGAAAAGCTCAATCTATCAAGCATCTCGGCGGCTGTTGCCGAAAGACCTATAGCCGTTGGGTAATCGGATTCGTTCATTGCCTGCTCAGACCTGTTTAAAATGCTTACAACCTCGTCCAGAGTATTTCTGAGGGAATTATAGTTAACATCATAAAACGCTGCTTTCGCTTGCTCATACTGCCGATTGATCTGCTCGTAAGCAAGCATTGCATTTTCTACCTTCAGAATTGGAGTGCTGATTATTGTAACTTCCTTGTTTTTTTCGTTTATCAAGACATCAGCTCCGATGGTAAACGCAGGCTTAAGCTTTTTCTCCGCCTCTCCATGAGCAGATAGCACAAGTCCTCCGTCCGGAATAAGTGAATCTCCGGAATAATTCTCCTTAGTTATTTTCCCGTTTGAATCCACAATTATCTCATAGCCGTGGGTATTTGTTCCGGTTTTTGGAATGCTCTTATATAAAATCAGCATATCGGTGGAACGGACACTGTTTATGTTGTTATAATTCATTTTCAAAACGCTGTAAGCTCTGTCCGCAAGAGATACCGTGCAATCCGTTCCCGCTTCTATATTATCCGCATACTTATAGGCAGAGTTTGTTCTCAAAATGCTTATTACATAACCGTCCTCCGGTATTTCGGAGTTCCCCTCCGCTATTCTTACCGTTTTAATCCTACCCGCAGATACCACAATCTCGGTACCGTTGCTGTCCGTACCTGTATGTGTGCCGAATTCGGGTGTGTAAATAACACAGCTGTTTTCTTCAGATCGAATACCGTTTACGGATAGAATCTCAAAAACAAATCCGCCCACCGAAAGATACTTATCCGGGAGTGATCTTGTTTTCATGAGTATTGCCGTTACAGTATCTCCCAGCTCCAAGCCCTCGGCTATATGGACACTCTCTCCAACGAAGGATACGACAACACCAGCATTGGACGGGAGAATTATTCGAGTGTTTTTTTCGCCTTTATAAACGACAATATCATCTACAACAACTAAATCATAGAAATCAAGCTCCCTTTCGGGGGTTACAAGAGAGGAAAAAAAGGAGTTAAACAGATAAATCCCACTCTCGCTTATGCTTGCAAGATTTGTTTTTTCGTCCCCTATTTTATACAGCTCCCCGTTAATCTGAACTGCGGATACATCACTGTACGAAGATATACGGTCTTTTCTTGAAATATACAATTTATCTCCCTCCGAGAAGAACGTCTTTGCGTACAGAGCATTATACTCACCAGTAAAAATAAGAGCATTGCTGCCTTCGTCTACGGTTCCCCCTGTCATTACGGTAGTTATACGGTAATTATCACTTGCGACAAGACGCATTACAAACGCAACCGCTCCTTCCGGAAGCTCAACAGCCCTGCCGTAATCGTTGGTAATCAGCGTTATACAGGACTGCTCATAAACCTCAGCTACAGGGTTAATATAGGTCACTCTGCGGGTGAGTGTTTTATCCTCGGGAATAAAGGTGCCAAAATCAAATCGCTCATACTCCGGAGCAATTGCTTCGAAGCCGCTAACCTTAACCTCCTGATTAGACCTGAATCTAAGTCCCTCCGTACTCTTTTTCGGTATGCTTACCACAAAGCCGTTAACCGGTATGCGGGTGTCTGCCTTGCTGCCGCCGGAGGTGTCCGCTGTTATAACGGTATAGCTTGTACTCTCCTCGTCCCGGTTATATTTTATACTTATTACATCCCGGTCGTTATGTGCTCCGCCTATGGTTAGTAAATATTTACCGTCTGCGTCCTTGTAATCTCTGGTATAAACCGTTATGTTATCCCCTTTTACCGCTTCGTTCATAGCCTTTGCCATAAACTTATTGTCTCCGATAAAAAACTCTAAATCAGCCACCGGAGTTTCTTCCCCTCTTCTAAAGCAGGATGAAAGCGTCCCTGTAAAAAAACTTAAAATAAAAGCTAAAAAGACAAAATGTACAATCTTAAGCTTCATCAAGCACCCGTAACCTTTCTGTTTTCATTATGCTTAAATAAAACACCAAAAAATCCTATCCTATAAGTTTTGACTATACATAATTTCCTTGGTTTTGTCAATAAAATCAAGGAAATTTTACAAATATGCATAATTGATTTTGGTATTGCTTGCAACTATCGGAATATGTTTTGACAACCGTAAATATATGTTTATATGGAGGGATACAGGTGATGAAATATATTGTTTTTTTTATTAAGGGAATAATAGTGGGAGCAGCTGTTTTAATACCCGGACTCAGCGGAGGAACTGCCGCAATCGCTCTCGGTATATACGAGGATATGCTGGAATCGACGGCGGAGTTCTTTAAGAATCCAAAAAGAAACGCTGCTTTTTTATCTATAATACTCATAAGCAACATAACAGGAGTGCTCTTGTTTTCCAAGCCGATGCATTATTTTTCCGCTGCCTTCCCCTTTTTGTCAAAAACTTTTTTTTGCTTTATTGCTCTGCTCAGCTTGTTTGTTTTTTTACATAAGAGCATCAGCGACGGTATAAGCTTCAGCGATTTCCCAATAGTACTTGCAGGTATGGTTCCGGCAGCGTTGATTTCGTTTATCCTGAAGGGTCAAGCCGTTAATCTAAGCACCGAGCTGCTGCTGGTACCTGTCGGAGTATTGCTTGCGACCGCTCTTGTGCTACCCGCCATAAGCTTTTCGTATATGATGCTGTACTTCGGTATATATGACGACTGCCTTTCCGCTATAAATACATTTGATATTTCCTTCCTTGCTCTGCTGGGAGCAGGTGTGGTTATAGGTATATTGCTTTGCGCAAAGGTGTTTTTGTGGTTTTTGCGCAGAGCTCCGAGACCAACCTATCTTGTTATAGCCGGGTTTGTTTTTTATTCGGTTTTTGATATAATTATATGATACTGCTCTGTGACTAGCTGGTAATTGTTAACATTTGTTTCACCATTTAATACACAGTTGTGTTATAATTAAACGGATACAAATATTTGTTTAAAGGGGCTGTTTTTATGCTTAGTAAAACACTTGATGCCGCGCTGCGTAATATAGGATTAACCGTTACTCCCGACCACGCTTATGGAATTTACGGAGGTTATCTCATTACCGTCAGCGAAAGCGGGAACAAAAAGCAGGCTTTTTTCAATTTTTTATTGGAAGAAGAGGAAGAGAGCGAGGACAGCTCCCTTGCCGCTTTTGAGATATCCGAAGCTGTAAAAAGCAATCTCGATACCTTTTCGGTTATAGATTACTCTCTTCATGAGGACGGACTGGATATTACCTCAGGCTCAAGCATTCCGGATTTTTTAAAAATGATAGATTTTTGCGTTGAGCTGCTTAACGAGCACAAGGTAAAGGGCAGCGATTATTGCTCCGGTTGCGGCAAGCAGTTTGGAAAGCGTTACCCGAAGAAGCTAACCAGCGATAACAAGAATTATCTGATGTGCGAGAGCTGCACTCTTGATGTTCTTGAGGAACGGGACAAGCCCACTGCAGAGACGGATGCATCCTCAAAAACAAGCCTGTCCGCTATTCTCGGCGCTCTGGGCGGCGGTCTTATCGGAATCGCTCTGTTCTATGTTTTTTACCGTTGGGTGATACCCTTTGCGAACGAGTGGGGCTCCTGGGATCCCCGATATGCGGTTACTGTAATCGGCTTTTTGGTCGCTTTTCTCACATATACGGGATACAGACTCTTTTTTAAAAAGGCATCCTTAGCGGCTTATATTACCGTTTCCGCAGTTTCGGTTATGGCAGCGGTTGCCGGACAGTATATAGGAATCATTGTCAATATACTAAATGATTTTTCCATCAGGCTATCTCAGATAATTACAGTATATCCTAAGTTTCTGTTAATGCCGCTCAGAAGCACTGCTGTGGAAGGGTATAAGAATTACAGCTCTGACTTCTATATCTTCGCAGCTATTTCGGTGCTGCTTGCGGTTTTCGGTGCAATAATATTCCTGCTTGGAATGTATGAAAAGAGCAAGGTTGTAATAGAAAAACCGAAAGTAGAAACCCTAAGGATTAACAAGGGTTAAAAAAATGAGGAAGCCTTGACGGTTTCCTTTTTTGTCTTTTAAGATGCGTTTAAGCTACTATCGGTATTATAACCATATAAAAAAAGGAGAGTACTAAAGCAATGCGGGCACTGATTGTTGAGGACGAAGTTAGACTCGCTGATACACTCGGCGAAATATTAAGCTCCCGGAAATATGCCTGTGATATCGTATATGACGGCTCCGACGGACTCGCTTACGGTGAGAGCGATATTTATGATGTGATTTTGTTGGATGTAATGCTACCGAAAATGAACGGTTTTGAAGTGGTCAGAGAGCTGAGGAACAGGAAAATAAAAACACCGGTCATACTGCTTACTGCCAAGGATGAGGTCACCGACAAGGTAAAGGGGCTGGATTGCGGTGCGGATGATTATCTAACCAAGCCTTTTTCAGCAGAGGAGCTGCTTGCAAGGGTAAGAGCATGCACACGCAGGAAGGGAGAGGTTGTGCTGGATACACTGACCTACTCCGACCTTTCATTAAACCTGTCTAATTATATGCTTGTCTGCGGCAAGAAGTCGGTGCATTTGGGTAACAAGGAGTTTGAGATAATGCGGCTCTTTATGTCCAATCCTGAAGCGGTGATGCAAAAGGAAGTGCTTTTAACCAAGGTATGGGGGTATGATTCTGATGCGGAGGACAATAATGTCGAGGTTTATATTTCGTTTCTGCGTAAAAAGCTCTTGTTCCTCGGCTCGAAAGTAAGCATAGTAACAATCAGAAAAATCGGATATTATCTGGAGGAGTCCACTTGATACGCAAGCTTAGAGCAAAGTTCATTATAACAAATATGCTGCTTATTTCCGTCGTTTTGATAGCAGCATTTGTTTTCACATACCTTTCCACCTCTAACAATCTAAGGAATGAGAGCATATCTGCAATGAAGGAGATTTCCTCAAAGGTGGTGCTCAGGGATTCCTTCTTCGGGGTCTTCTCCGGTTCAGAGCAGAGCTATTCCTATCTTTCCACCTTCACTATAGAAACAAACGATAAAAGCATGACCTATCGGGTAAACGGTTATGAGGTTGAAGCAGACGACATAAACGAGCAACAAAGCCAATACCTAAACACGCTCATTAATGCTGTATATACATCCGAAGTAAACGAGGGTGTTTTGTCGGAATACAATTTGCGGTATTACTCAGTGGATACCTTAATGGGTAAGCGGATAGTATTTTTGGATAAAGAATACGAGGACACAACTCTCGAGCAGCTTATTATAACCTTCGTACTGGTAGGAGCCGTCGCACTTGCTGCTTTCCTGATAATCAGCATTGTTATTGCCAGAATAGCGGTCGCTCCCGTTGAGAGGTCATTAAAGCAGCAGATGCAGCTTGTCGCCGATGCTTCGCATGAGCTAAAGACTCCGATAACAGTCATAGCCGCAAACGCGGATGTTTTGCTCGCCAGCAAGGAGTCAACCATATCTCAGCAAGCAAAATGGCTGGAATATATAAGGACGGAAGCGGCACGAATGACAGAGCTCGTCAATAATATGCTTTATCTTGCAAAAACCGACGAAAACACCGGCTCAGAGGTGCTTGGAGTTATCAGCCTCAGCGATACAATAAACAGCTCCGTGCTACCCTTCGAGAGCATCAGCTATGAGAAGAACAAGCACCTTACCATTGATATTAAGCCGAATATTTCGATTATGGGTAACGAAGGTCTTATAAAGCAGTTAATTATAATTCTGCTCGATAACTCCTTCAAGTACTCCGACGATAACGGCAGAATAGCGGTTAGTGTATATGAGGATCAGGACAGGGCTTATTTATCGGTCTGGAACTCGGGAGAGCCTATTCCCCGGGAGCAGCAAAGGAATATCTTTGAGCGCTTCTACAGGGTGGACAAATCCCGTTCCCGCAGTGAAGGCGGCTACGGCTTGGGATTGTCCATAGCAAACAGAATTGCAGAAACCCTTAACGCAAAAATAACCGTTCACAGCACCGCCGAAACCGGCACCTGTTTTACCTGTATATTTAAGAGAGTAAAAAAGCGGGGGTAGAATTCCCCGCTTTTAAATTTTTATATTCTACATTTGTTTTTTTATCTTTTCTAAGGCGTGCTTTTCCAGTCGGCTTACCTGCGCCTGGGATATTCCTATCTCCTCCGACACCTCGGTTTGCGTCTTGCCGCTGTAGAATCTTAATAACAAAATTCTGCGTTCCCGCTCTCCGAGCTTTTTTATCGCCTCGCCCATGGCAATATTGTTCAGCCAGTTCTCGTCGTTACAGGTTGTATCACTTATCTGATCCAAGACATATATGGAGTCACCGCTGTCCGAATATACCGGGTCGTAAAGAGAAACAGGGTCTACAATGGCATCCAGCGCATTTGTTACGCTTTGCGGTGTTTCTTCTATCTCTTTTGCTATCTCGTCTACCGTAGGCTCTCTCGATAGATTTACGGATAACCTTTCCTTTGCCTGTAGAGCCTTATATGCGAGGTCTCTAAGAGAACGGGAAACCCTTACCATATTATTATCCCTTAAATAACGGCGAACCTCTCCTAAAATCATAGGTACCGCATAGGTTGAAAACTTAACATCCAAGCTCATATCAAAATTGTCCACCGCTTTAATAAGTCCGATACATCCCACCTGGAACAAATCGTCCGGATTTTCACCCCTGTTCTGAAAGGATTGTATCACACTCAAAACCAGTCTCAAATTACCGCTGATAAGCTCGTCCCTTGCCTGCTTGTCCCCCTCCTTTGCTCTTTTTAACAGCTCAGTCTTTTCCTCGTTCGAAAGAACCTTTAGCTTTGCGGTGTTTACACCGCATATCTCTACCTTGTTATACATAACATCCTCCGAATTTGGTTTACATAATCAGTTTTCCCAAATCCGAACAGATGAATACTATTTTTTTGCCTGATTTAATTAACAAAGGATTACATAATTTAATTATTCCCCGAAATCGTTGGGGCATAGTCGTTTTGCCGATTTATACTCATTTGTAAATTAATTCTTACCGACCGTAATATTTCCCGGGAAATATCCAACTTCGCAAATTTAATAATTTAAGCACTAAAAAAGCCTTTTTAATCATATAATTCATCGGATGTGGTTATATGAAAAAAAGGCTTATATGTATTTTTATTGTGGTTCTTGTATCCTTCTCCGTAACGATCTATATGTTTTTAGGCGGGTTTTCGGAAGCTGCGGACATTTATGCCGGAACCGAAGCAAATATGCTGCTAACACACAGGGTTAATCAAAGCATATACAGGAAAATCAGCGAGGACATACCTAAGTACGAGGACTTTGCTCTTATACAGAAGGATACCGGAGGTAAGGTATCCGCAATATTTATAGATTCCATTAAGCTGAACCTGATAGCCTCCGAGCTGGTTATGACTATAATTGAGAGTATTAGAGAAATAGAATACGGTGAATTTGCCATCCCCATCGGAAACGCCTTTAACAGCAGGCTCTTCTCGGGCAGAGGACCGAAAATAAAAATCAGGGTTGTCCCCCTCGGAACCGTTGCAAGCGATATAAAAAGCGTTTTCAAATCCGCCGGAATAAATCAAAGCCTGCACCGAATACTCCTGGAGTTTAGGGTCTGCGTGTCTCTAATGACTCCCTTTTACGATTCCTCCAGCGAATTCACCGCCTCTTTATGTATTGCGGAAACGGTTATTGTTGGAGAGGTTCCCAATGTTATCTGGGGGCTTGGAAATGCGTCTGGCAATCTCAAAGGAGATAATTGACACGGCGTTGGTAGCGCTTAACGAAAAATGACACTCTCTCGGATACTTCAATCGTACAGTCAAATCAGATATTTCGGTAATACCTGCAGAAATTCCTCTTTTTTCTCCGCCAAAAACAAGGCACAGCGGTCGTTTTATCTTTATTTTGTAAATATCCTTTGCTTTTTTATTATTATCGGTCGAAATTATCAAGAAGCCCTTTTCCTTCAGGCTGCCGCAAACCTCGGTCAAATCATTCACTACCGCCGTATGAAGAAGCTCGGATGCTCCCGCTGAGCTCCTGACAACAATCTCATCCGAGGAATAGAATCTTCTGTCCGGCAGTATCACCCCGTCCGCTCCCGCCGCATAAAGAGTACGAAGCGTAAACCCGAAATTATACGGGTCCTCAATGCCGTCAAGAATTACCAGAAAAGCATCTTTTTTTTCGGCAAGAGCCTCTATAGAAGCATACTGTCTTTCACCGCAAAGTGCGGCAATTCCTCCCGCAGAAGGATTGCCGCATATCGCATCAAAGTCCGTCTTACTTACAAATTCTATGGGTATTCCGGATTTTTTGAGCCTTTCATACTGCCTTTTCTCGGAAACACGAAGTGTGGAGCGCATGATTCCTTCGTATCTGTTTTTCTCAAAAATTATTCTGCTTACAGCTCTGCTTTTTGCTTCAATAGCGCTCCGTACAGAAATAAATCCGCTCAAGATTACCTTACATTCCGCCTTCATCCGCTTATTCCGCCCAGCTCAGAGAGCACATTGGTGAAATCGAATCTGTTTGCGTTGGTTGCATAATTCATAAACAGAACCTCGGCAATACCGTTGTCCGAAACATATCCTTTTAAGCTGTCTCCAAAATAGCTTGGATTAACATAATGAATCTCGCTGTAATGGGAGACCAAATAGGGCACAAACGCAGCCGCACTTGTATCCGAAACTATAAGCAGCTTATCGCCGGAGTTTCCCGTGGTTATCTTATAGCGTTCCGCTTCCATACCTAAAAAAACATTGTAGCCGTTTGAGGGAGCGGAAACGCTGTTACCCACAACCTTGTAATTGTTATAAATCAACCCTCTGTGATAGACAGTAAGGTTGCAGTTGCCCTCAGGGTCAACCAAGGGGTATTCTATGGTGTCAGGGTTTGCTGCAAGGGTAGGCTCCTCCGTAGCTGTATAGAATCTGCCGAGGAATCCCGTGTACATTTCCTTATTGTAATCATTAAATGCTGGCGATGAGAATCCAGCCGCCGAAGAAAACTCTGAATAGGCGTAATATGCCGCAAGCGGTGTCCAGTTAATATCGGTACGGAAATAAAGATACTCGTCCGAGTGCTCCCTTAGGGTCTCGTAAATATTAACAGCGGTTATTCTGCTGTCCAGCCTATCGTTTATTCCGTTAATGACATTCTTCTGGGACGCATTGAAAAACTGGTCTGCCGAATATATTTCCCGTGGGATATCAACAAACTCCGCATGAGTGGGGACGGTTATGCTATATACCTTAACTCCGCTCGGTAGTGAAGAGCTAAGACTGTTTACCGTATCGGCATATCTTTGCAGAGTTGCGGTAGTCGCGCTGCACTGCTCAAGTCCGATATCACCGTAAATATAGGTATATCCGAGATTGTTTATTACCCAACGGTGAACCAGCTCATCGCTACCCGAAACGTCGCTCATATCATTAGATTCGTCAGAAATATCCGACTCCGAAGTGTCTTGTGACTCGGTCTGCGAGGCATCCCTTGATTCTGCGAGTGAGCTCTCCTCACTATGGGAAACATTGGACACGGTGTTGTCCGCTCTGTCGCTGGATAATTCGTCCGATTTTTCATTTTCGGTTACATTCGGCAAAAAGAGCACGGCGGCCAAAATCAGAAGCGCTATGGCAAGCACTATTACGATTGTAATAAGAATAGCCTTTCTTTCCTCTGCGTTTTTTTGCCGTACTATATTCTTTCTTTCCTGTTTCATAAATTTCCTCCGAAATACTAATACTTATACCGCTTCTTATGAGAAAGAGTATTATAACTATTATTCCCAGTTTTTACCATTTAATACATTCTTTTATAAAAGGGCAACAATTTGTTGCCCTCCTATATAAAAATGCCGTTATTTCTTATCGTCCTCTTTTTTATCCTTAGGAGTGTTAGAAACCTCGGATGGTTTTTCGGAATCCTTCTTCTCCGTGCTCGTATTCTTCTTAGCCTTTTTCTTGTTCTCCGCAATTATCTGCTCGTTTCTCTTGCGATTGGCTTCCTCGCTGTCGCTTCTCTTGCGGTCTCTTACCTTATCAAGCATTTCGGAGGTAACCCCCTCGGTGAAGCAGAGCTCAAACTGCTCGTTATCCATAATCTCGTTCTTAACGAGATACTCGGCGATAAAATGAAGCACCTGCAGGTTTTCCTTTAGGATTTTTTCCGCCATTTCGTATCCTATTGTTATGAACTTATGAATCTCCGCATCAATCTTCGCCGCAATATTCTCAGAATAATTGCGAGTGTTTGCATAATCCTTACCGAGGAACACCTCGTCATGCCCCGTTCCGAAAACTACCGGTCCAAGCTCCTCGCTCATTCCGAACTGGGTTACCATTTTCCTTGCTATCTCGGTTGCGCGCATTATATCGTTTGACGCTCCACCCGAAATATCCTCCAGCACCAGCTTCTCTGCTACTCTGCCCGCCAAAAGCATGGAAATGGTCTCCTGAAGCTCTATCTTATAAACATTAGTCTTGTCTACCTGCGGAAGGGAAAGAGTATATCCGAGAGCTCTGCCGCTCGGAATAATGGAAATCTGATGGACGGGATCCTGAGTGGGCAGCATTTTTGTAACAATCGCATGTCCCGCCTCGTGATATGCCGTCTTTCTTTTATCCTCTTCCTTAATTACCTTAGACTTCTTTTGCGGACCGACAATAACCTTAATTATTGATTCCTCTATTTCCTGCATTCCTATCAGGCTTTTACCCTTTCTTGCGGAGAGCAGAGCCGCCTCGTTCAGCAGGTTAGCAAGATCCGCACCCGTAAAACCGGCCGTGCTCTTGGCGATAGTCTCAAGGTTGACATCGTTCTCAAACGGCTTGTTCTTTGAATGAACCTTCAATATCTCCGCTCTTCCCTTAATATCGGGATGGTTAACTGTTATCTGTCTGTCGAACCTACCAGGTCTCTGCAGCGCCGGGTCAAGTATATCGGGACGGTTGGTCGCCGCCATAATAATAACACCGTCGTTAACTCCGAACCCATCCATCTCAACCAGCAGCTGATTAAGGGTCTGCTCTCTCTCGTCATGTCCGCCGCCCCAGCCTGCTCCTCTGTGCCTGCCTACGGCGTCTATTTCATCAATGAAAATAATACAGGGTGCCGTTTTTTTAGCTGTCTCAAACAAATCCCGGACACGGGACGCACCCACACCTACATACATCTCCACAAAATCGGAACCGGATATGGAATAAAACGGTACGCCGCTCTCCCCTGCTACCGCTTTTGCGAGCAGGGTTTTTCCGGTTCCGGGCGCACCGACAAGCAGCACACCCTTGGGTATTTTTGCTCCGAGTTCGGAGAACTTTGTGGGGTTCTTGAGGAACTCAACTACCTCCTGAAGCTCCTCCTTTTCCTCGTCCGCTCCCGCCACATCCGAAAAGTAAACCTTGTTCTTTTCGTCTGCGCCGAGCTTTGTTCTCGCCTTGCTGAAGGAGTTCATCCTTCCGGCAAGACCTCCGCCCGCACCCGTTCCCTTGGTTGCTCTGGAGATGAACATCCACCAAACGGCTACCATAATACCGATAACAATCAAATACGGTAGGAAGGATACCCACCACGGAAACGTCGTAGCAGGCTCATAATCAAAGCTCTCTAGAATATTTTCCTGTATCTGATAGTTTATAAGCTCGCCGAGATCCCTATGGAACAGCTCCAAATTCTTAAGCTCATAGGTTATATATTTATCTTCATTCTTTAAAATCAGCTCTAACGTGTTGTTTTGATCTACCTTACCTGATTTGACGTTTTCGTTTTGGAAATGCCTGAGTATATCGCTGTACTCAACTTCCTCAGCCTGAGGTCCGCTTGACAGCATGCTTGCGGCAACTATTATCGCTACTATAAACAACAGGTAGAGAATAAATACTCTTCCGTTACTCTTCTTCATTAATCAAATCCTGCCTTTCATTAAATCGAACTGATATGAAAACCGCATCATCTGTCTCTTCGGCCGCATATACTCTGTCTGCAGCTCCGATAAACGGAGCGTAAATAATTCCAATGTCGTCATAAAAAACCGGTATTATATCTCTGATATAAGCGGGAATACCCCGCTGAATAAACTCTTTCTTTATGCTCTTGCTTACCCCGAGGTTAAAAATCCTGTCTCCGGGCTTTCTCGCTCTGTATTTAACACTTCCACAAATTTTACCAAAGGATAGTTTTATATATGTGTAATTATTGTAAATATTCTCGTTGTTCGCCTTTCCCGCTCTGTTCAGGCAGACCTTAACCCTGCCTCCCGCAAAACTATTTTCGCCAAAACTAAGGTCATAAATGCCTTCGTCCTTAGTGTTTTTTAGATTCTCCAGACTTTTACTCTGAGCAAAAATAACCCTTCCGCTCCTTGTTACCGCCGTTATTCCTCCAGGAAGGGAGAGCTGTCTGCCGTTTCCGGTGTTCAACAAACGCCGCAGCCCGTCTAAATGAACGGTCATTAGGCTTTTCCCGCCCGATACCTTTGAGTATTCCCGCATATGCCTCCTTCTCAGCAGAGCGGGAGGTAAATCCTTGTCTCTGATTCTTACTCCGGTATCGTTAAGCTCATTAAAAAAGTAATCCTCGTCGCTCCGTGCGTATGCGGATAGCCGGTCAAGCGCTTCGGTAACCCTTGGGTTAATCTTCCGGGCAGCTGGCAGTAAAACATTACGGATATAATTCCTTGTGTAGTTGTTGTCCTCGTTACTGCTGTCCGTTATATATGACAAGCACTGCTCATTTAAAAAAGCGAGGTTTTCTTCCCTGCTGAGCTCCAAAAGAGGACGAATAACATTACCGTTTTTTCTCGGTATACCGCAAAGACCGCTTATCGTTGTACCTCTTATTATATTCATTATGACGGTCTCTGCGTTATCATTCTTAGTATGAGCAGTAAGAAAGTAATCAATACCGTTTTCGGCACCTAACTGCCTGAAGAAGGCGTATCGTGCGTCTCTTGCGGCTTCCTCCACGGATTTTTTTTCAACCTCGGAAAGTCTTAAAACATCAATACGGCTGATAAAGAGCTTTATGCTGATTTTTTCGCAGAGCTCAGCGCAGAAACGCTGGTCACGAAACGATTCATCCCCTCTTAGCAGATGATTGACATGAGCAGCAAAAAGTAAAAAGCTGTATTTTTCCTTCAACATATTGGCAGCGGCAAGCAGAGCAACCGAATCCGCACCGCCCGAAAGGCACACGCATAGTCTTTTTCCCTGCAATTCGGTACATATGCTATTAAGCGCTTTTTCTACCTTTTCAATATATGTCAAGGACTTTTCATTCATTGTGGCGCTCCTCGACCGAGAGAAACTTGAAATGATGTCCGTACCATGCAAGCGGTACCACGGCGGTGCTTCCGTGCCTGTTCTTGGCTATGCTGCACTGAGCGATAAGGTTTTCACCCGCACCGCCGTAGCCGCCGTTGTCCTTATCGGTTTCATTATGGCTCTTATAATAATCCCCTCTGTAAAGGAACATTACCACATCCGCATCCTGCTCAATGGTTCCGGAATCACGCAGGTCGGAGAGCATCGGCATCTTGTCCGAGCGGCTCTCTGTTCCTCTTGCCAGCTGCGAGCATAGAATGACGGGAACATTGAGGTCCTTTGCCATAAGCTTTAGGGATCGGGTTATGTGACCTATTTCCAGCACTCTGTTATCCGTATGCCTGTCGCTCTGCATCAGCTGGAGATAATCCACTATAACAAGACTGAGATTCTTGAGCCTTCGCAGCTTTGCCTTCATGGAGGTTGTGTTTATTGAGGAGGTATCGTCTATCAGTATATTTGTCTCGGAAAGTGCGCTTGCGGCTTCCGCCAGCCGTTTCCACTGCTCGTTGTCCAGCCTGCCCGTTCTCATGCTAAGGCTGTCTATCAGAGCCTCGGAGGACAGCATTCTGGAAACGAGCTGCTCGCTCGACATCTCCAGCGAAAAAATCGCTACCTCCTTTTTTATGCGTTTTGCCACATTTACGGCGATGTTCACAGCAAAGGTGGTCTTACCCATACCGGGACGCGCACCTACGACTATAAGGTCTCCGCCCCCCATCCCTACAAGCAGGCTGTCCAGTCCGGAAAATCCGGTCTTTGTCCCGCTAAGCGACTCCGGATTGTTCTTTAGCGTATTCAGGGTGGCATAATTACGCACAATAACATCCCTTATATGCTCAAAGCTTACATTATATCTGTTTTGCGCTATTTCGAATATTTTCTGCTCCGCAAAATCAAGGGTATCCCCCGCCTCTCCCAGCTCGGAGAAGGCGGCGTCCGAAATTTCTCTGGAGGCTTCGATTAACATCCTCAGCAAGGCTTTGTCCTTGATAATTGCGGCATACTCGCTGATATTGGTAGCCGAGCTTGACAGTTCCACCAGCATCTTAATATATTTTGCGGCATCCCCCTCGGTATAGGTACCGAGCTGTGTCAGGGTGCTTACCAACGTAACTATATCTATGGTCTTATTGGAGATGAACATCTCCACCATGGCAGAAAAAACCGCCTGATGCTGTTCGAGATAAAAGTCCTCCGGCTTTAAGAGCAGCATAACATCATTGAGCTTCTCGGAGTCAATCAGCACCGAGCCCAAAATAGCCTGCTCCGCTTCTATCGAGAACGGCATCTTTTTTAATGTGTCAAGTGTTTCCGTTTCTGCCATGCCACGGTACTCCTTTTTTAATTAATTGACAACCTCAAGGCTTATAATAACACTTATCTCCGGGTAGAGCTTTATTTCTACATCATACTTCCCTACTGTCTTTATATTCTCGTCTATAATTATTTTGCGTTTGTCTACGGCAACGCCGAATTCGCTCTCCAGCTTCTCGCTTATGTCCTTGGCGGTTACTGCTCCGTAGAGCCTACCGTCCTCGCCGCCGGTGGATTTATATACAAGCACCTTGTCCCTCAGCTTATCCGCAGTTGCGGCGGCCTGCTTCTTTTCCTCTGATTTTTTAAAAGCCTCACTGTCTTTCTTTGCCTTTATTTCCTGTATAATCTGATTATCGGCAGGTTTTGCCAGCTTCTTCGGAAACAAAAAATTGCGTGCGTATCCATCCGAAACATTTACAAGGTCGCCTCGCTTGCCCTTGCCCTTTACATCCTCTAAAAGAACAATCTTCATCAAAAAACCTCTCTTCCTTAATTCACTATAAAGCCTGTGTCTCTATATATTCGTCAATCGCTTTTTTGAGCAGGAACATTGCCTCGCTTCGGTCATACACCGAAACGGTGAAGTCCTTGCCGCTCTTTCTTCTGATAACGGCTCCGGCTGATTGAAAATGCCCGCCTCCGCCCAACAGCTTTGCAATGTTAATAACATTAACGGTACCGTCGCTTCTTGCCGAAAGATTATACCCGTTGTCCAGCAGATACAGAACAAACGATGCTGTAATATTCTCTATTCCTATGAGCTGCTCGGCTGCCTTTGCGGCTGCTACCTTATTGTCCGGACTCTCGTTCTCGTCATAGACCGATATAGCGAAATGCTCCCGATAAACGGAAAAATCCCTTACAATTGCATTAACCCTGCTAAACTCGTCCACCGATGATTTGAACAAGAGCTGCGCCTTGCCCGCCTCCGCACCCTCGCTCCTTAAATACATACAGGCATTGAAGGTACGGGTTCCGGTATCCCGGGAGAAATTCTGTGTATCCAATAGAATTCCGGCAAGAAGAATCTGTGCTTCCTCCACTCTAAGCGTATTAGGAGGTAATGCAAGCTCCAAAATCTCGCATACCAGCTCGGAAGCCGAGGACGCCGTAGGGTCTATGTTCTCGGGCTGAAGCACCTGCTTACCCAGCTTTTCCTTAATTGCGTGGTGGTCTATAACAATTACCCGCTGTGCGTTTTGGTATATATACGGAGCCTCGAATAAATCCGGGTTGCTCGCATCACTTATTATAACCAGAGTATCGGGGGTTAAGAGCTCCTGACCGTAAACTGCATCAATAAAAAGGTCTCCGTACTCGGGTATATGCTCAAGCGAATCAAAAATCTGCTTTATGCTATACTCATGCCTGTCAGTAACTATGTTGACCTTTACACCGAGATGTCTTACCAGCTTTGCCAAACCGATACAGGAGGCTATGGAGTCATAATCCGCTCTTGCATGTCCCATAATCAGAACATTACTGCTCTTGGGAATATGATGCATTAACAAATCCTTACATACTCTTGAGCGTATTCGGGTCTGCTTCTGAACCGCCTTATTGCGTCCCCCGTAGGAAATCTCTCCGTCCGGCGTCTTGACCACAGCCTGCGCTCCTCCTCTTTGCAGAGCCGCTTGTAGTGCGCTCTGCGCAGATGAGTGCTTATCCGTAAGCGTTCCCTCCGGAGCCGACACGCCGATGGACACCGTCAGGGGCAAAACCGAATCTGCAGTAGCTGCCGAAACCTTGTCCAAAATATCAAATCTGCTCTTTATCATCCCGTCAAGGTAACGGAACTCAAACTGCATTATATACTTATCTCTGTCGTATTCGGTGAGAATAGCCCTTATGCTTTTTGCCCAGTCGCTTAAAATAGTGCTTATTTTTACCGAGGTCATTTTGTTTTTTTCCTCAAACTCCTGACCTATCTCCGAGCTGTTGTCCACCACTATATGTGCTATAATTACATCCCTGTTCACAAATTCCTTTTGCAGGGTGTTGATTTCCGTCCTGTTGTACCACACGGTGGCGAAGTGCTTTTTTTGCTCGTATTCCATGCTTATAAGATGAACCCTAAAGTCAGCATAGCTGGTTTTTATCTCAATAAAATCCTCGTAATTGTTATATGAGTTCGATAAGTTCGCAAAGGTTAAGAGACCTCCGAACAGCTCGCTGTTTACCGTGTTCAGCTTAACACCCTTTGTCTCCTCCAGCATGGAGAATTCCTTGTTAAACCATTTCAAACGGTTATGCTCATCGATAATAACCACAGGCATATCCAGCTTGGTTAAAAGGTTCCTCAGAAGAGGCATTGAAGCAACCACACTTCTGTCAATCAGCCTACCCCTTCGCCTGTTCAAATACAATAAAAAACAGAACCCTATATACAAGACGGTAATAGCAGTAAACACATAACCCGTCCTTGTATCGATAATAAAACCGATTGCGGTCAGCGCAAGGAAAAAGAAAACGGCTACCGTCTCGCCCAAATGCGCAATGACGGCGTTTAACAGTCTTTTCATTTCCCTACTCCCCTCCCGCATTTATATTTTACAGAAATACAAATGAAACAACGCATAGCATATCGCCTACAATACCATAATTCTGTGGGCAATATTATACAATAGTTTGATGCGAATGTCAATCTATAATAGAGTTTGCTGTGTTATATCCGGGTCATAGTCCTCAAAGATCGCTCCGGTTGATGGAAGCACTGATTTACGGTACTTGTTTTCTTTTAAGAGTTTGGGGCTGTTTTCGTTATACGGAACCACGGTAACTACCTTTTGGTTCTTTTTCAGCTTAAACACCGCCGCCCCAAAGGAGGTGCGGGTGCTTTTCTCGCTTATCTGCTCCTCTTTAATTAAAAGGGCCCGTGCGTTGTCCGAGCAGATTAGATATTCCTTGGCGGCATCCGTTCTGAATATTCCGACAGCCGGACTTCCGGCATAAAACGCTCCGGTTAGCTTTTTCCGGTTTGTCTTAGTATAATAATTGGATGCCGGGATTTTTACCACCTTACCGTTTTCAAAGAATAATAAAAGGCTTCCTTTATAGTCTTTAAGAACGACTGCGGACACAACCCTCTCGTCCTCATCAAAAGCAAGCTTTGCGGGGATATAATCACCCAAGGCAGACGCCTTCTGATCCTCAAAATCATTAAGCTTCGCTTTATAAACCTGAGCGTTTGAGGTGAAGAACAGCACCTCGGCGGAATTGTCGGTCTCCTCGCTGTACATAAGAC
>CAZGJQ010000011.1:0-35143 GCA_964525815.1 uncultured Oscillospiraceae bacterium | reverse complement strand
TTGTCATGTTAACTTTGTTCATATCCGCAACTCCTCCTTTACTTCTTCTCTATTGCGGCAAACCTACATACATCATAGCATACACCGCATTTAATACATTTATCCTGATCAATAACATAAGGCTTTTTAAGCTCTCCGCTTATTGCACCTACCGGACACTTCTTGGCACAAAGACTGCACCCCTTACACTTGTCCGCAATTATTGTAAAGCTTGCAAGCGCCTTGCAATGCCCCGAGGGACAGCGCTTATCTTTTATATGAGCTTCGTATTCATCCCTGAAGTAGCGGATGGTGGAAAGCACGGGGTTGGGCGCTGTTTGACCGAGTCCGCATAGAGAGGTTGCCTTGATGTTTTGTCCGAGCTGCTCTAGCTTCTCAATATCGCCCTCCTCACCCTTGCCTTCGGTAATGCGCTCCAGAATCTCCAGCATACGCCTTGTACCGAGACGGCAGGGGACGCATTTTCCGCAGGACTCGTCAACCGTAAACTTAAGGAAGAACTTGGCGATGTCAACCATACAGTTGTCCTCGTCCATAACAATAAGTCCGCCCGAGCCCATCATGGAGCCTATTGCGAGCAATGAATCATAATCTACCGCTGTATCAATCAGCGTAGCCGGAATACAGCCGCCGGAGGGACCTCCGGTTTGTGCCGCCTTGAACTTCTTTCCTTCCGGAATACCGCCGCCTATCTCGTAAACAATCTCCCGCAGAGTGGTTCCCATAGGAACCTCAACAAGGCCGGTGTTTGTTATCTTACCGCCGAGTGCAAATACCTTTGTGCCCTTTGATTTTTCGGTACCCATTGAGCTGAACCATTCCGAGCCCTTGAGTATAATCTGCGGTATGTTGGCATAGGTCTCGACATTGTTTATTATGGTGGGCTTACCGAACAAGCCCTTGACGGCAGGGAAGGGGGGACGCGGACGGGGCTCGCCTCTGTTACCCTCGATGGAGGTAAGAAGTGCGGTTTCCTCGCCGCAAACAAAAGCTCCCGCTCCCAGTCTGAGCTGAACGTCAAAGTTAAAGCCTGTTCCGAATATATCCTTGCCCAAAAGGTTGTATTCCCTCGCTTGCTCGATTGCAAGCTGAAGACGCTTAATCGCTATCGGATACTCCGCTCTTACATATATATAGCCCTCGTCGGCTCCGATTGCGTAACCCGCTATAGCCATAGCCTCAAGCACGGAATGAGGGTCTCCCTCCAGCACAGAACGGTCCATGAAGGCGCCCGGGTCTCCCTCGTCCGCATTACAGACCACATACTTTTTTTTCGAAACGCTGTTAACGGCAAACTGCCATTTCATTCCTGTGGGGAAGCCGCCGCCCCCTCTGCCTCTGAGTCCGCTGTCCTTGACCGTCTGTATAACCTGCTCGGTAGTCATGTCGGTAAGCACCTTGCCCAAAGCGGCATAGCCGTCCATGGCTATGTATTCGTCTATGGATTCGGGGTTTATGACACCGCAATTCTTGAGAGCAATACGCTTTTGCTTTTTATAAAAAGCTGTGTCCGAAAGAGAAACGGGTCTCTTGTCGTCCTTTATTTCCGTACCGTCCGCCATATCATCATAAACAAGGCGAGATACAATCCTGCCCTTAAGGAGATGCTCCTCCACGATCTCGGAAACATCACCGGGGGTAACCCTGCTGTAGAAGGTACCGTCCGGATATATAATTACAATGGGACCGAGAGCGCAAAGACCGAAGCATCCGGTCTGCACGACCTTTACCTCCCGGTCAAGCTCCTTGCGCACAAGCTCCTTCTCGATAGCTCCCCTTAATGCTGTACTTCCCGAGGAGGAACAGCCGGTACCCGCGCATATTAACACATGTGAACGAATCATATCTTTTCCCATGACACATTAAACACAGTATGCGTTTAATTGTCTACCTTTCTGTTAATCTATAAAATTCCCAAGCCTTTTTTATGCCTTGGTATTACCTATCGTGTATTCGCTGATTATTTGTCCGCCCTTAATATGCTCGGAAACAACCCGCTTTGCCTTTTCGGGAGTCATTTTAACATAGGTAACCTTTTCGTCGTTCGAGGTGTATACCTCTACTACCGGCTCGTACTGACATATGCCGATACAGCCTGTCTGGGTAACGGTTACCTTTTCGAACAGCCCTTCCCGGTTGATTTCCTCAACAAAGGTGTTGAGCACCGGTCTTGCACCTGCCGATATACCGCAGGTAGCCATACCCACTACTATACGGGTGCCTGCAGCTCCCTCTCGCAGAGCCACCTTGTCCCTCATTTTTTCTCTGATTGCCGCAAGTTCCGCTAATGATTTCATTTTAGATGCCCTTCCTTATATTATAAATTATTTTTGTTTATTTATCTTTAACATACGGTTATATTCCGTTGTATTGTTCTTGCAGATATTCCCGAACCCATTCGAGAACCTCGTAATTGTTAAGGGGGACTTCATTTCCCAACTCCGCTTTCATCTCAGGGGTTGAAAGACTGACCTCTTTGTCTCCAACACTGTGAGTAAAATAAAAATTTATGCTTGGATTTCCTTGAAGCAGTGTAATAACGGTGGATATAATATCTCCGAGCGGTGTAAAGTCTATGTGCTTTTTATAAAAAAGAGCGTTGATGTCGGTGCCGTGATTTTCGGAGTTGTCTGAGGAGGGAATTGATTCTATTTTTACATGACCGCCCGTCTGTTCGGCTGCCAGCTTCAGAAAAGGAATGCCAAACCCTACCTTTCTGGTTGTTCGTGATGTGAAGAAGGGGTCGAAAATGCTTTTTAGCTGCTCTTCCTTTATACCGCAGCCGTCGTCCGAGATTCTTAAAGAAAAGGTGTTGTTATCCTCTGATATGAGTATAGAAATATTCCTTGCTCCCGCTTTAACCGAATTCTGCGCTATATCCAATATATTGAGAGACAATTCCTTCATAAAACACCTTTGCTATCCGTTCAGATACTTAAATAATGCGCTTCTGATTTGGTCGTGACCACCAGTATCGTCATCAAGCACTATACTGTTAGTAGGGTCTTTCTCGTTAATATTCCATAATTGGTGTGCATCCGAGCTGTTTATTATTTTTATTTTATTAAGCAGGGGATAACGTTTTTTATACTGCTCAAGACGCTTTATATCTGCAAACTCAGCGCTGCCGAACGGAGGATTATCGGGGAAGGTGCCGAGAGTGGTTATTATTCCGTTGGCTTGTCTGTCAATGTGAGCGGGATATACAACGGCTCCCTGCTCGGTTGCGAGAGAAAAAGCATTTTCTATTGAAAGCGTGGTCGCAACGGTAAGCAGGTTTTCCTCATATCCGAATATGCTGTCGTTCTCGTCCATTATGATTTGCTCACCAAAAATATCGGCTCTGTTTTTTATTCTTTGTCGTTTCTCATGTATAATCCGGTCAAACTCCATTGCCCGGTTCAATTGCTCGAATAAGCAAATAAGGTGTATGTCCTCTGCGGTGGTAAGCTCCATGCCCGCAATTGCAGTTATTCCATGTCTCTCGCAGGCCTTAAAAAAGGCGGGGCAATTCCTTGAGCTGTTATGGTCGGTGAGTGCTATAATTTGCACACCTTTTACTTTTGCCATTCCGGCAATGTTTTCGGGAGTCATTTCATTGTCTCCGCAGGGGGAAAGACAGGAGTGTATATGGAGGTCGTAATAATACCGCTTCATTGCTCTAACAGCTTACCGAGCTCGCAGCAAAGTGTATAGCTGCTTTTTTTACTGCGCAGAAGGTTAATGCCTTTTTCTGCGGATGTTTTTATCAGCTCATCGCTGACCTCGGCGCTTTCGGCAAGGATTATGCAGGATAGGTCAAGTAGGGAAGCAACGGCTAAAATATTTATGTTGCTCATTATCGTAATCCAAGCGTTTCCGCTCTCCGCTCTTCCCATAACCCAGCTTAAAAGGTCGCCGGTGTAGCCGCCCTTAATATTCCTGTTACCGTCCGCAACGCTTATTGCTTCAAGAGAAAGTGCTTGTATAGCGTTATTTACCGTCATTTTCCTGCTCCCTCTCATTTGCTTCCGCTTCCAGCAGCTCCCTTATACGCTCTCGCATCTTCACTATGCACTCGTTTTCATTGGCTTCACCCTTGACAACATCATATGCAAATGCCTGACAGGTAGGAGCGCCGCAGGAACCGCAGTCCAAGTCCGGAAGCCGTTCCCGTACCTTTTGTATATCCGCCATTTTTCGTATTGCTTCGTTGGTATCCTCCGCAAGGCGGGACACCGGCTTGTATTCAAGCTCGTTCGGTATAATAAATTCATCCGGTATGTAGGTGTTTTGTTCACCTTTAAGAGCGGGGATTCGGTTACGGGACACCGGCAGATACCGCCTAAGCGTCTGTAGCCTTGCTTTTGCAATATAGGGATTCTCTACCGTCATAGCTCCGCCCACGCACCCTCCGTTGCAGGCGTTAAGCTCAACAAATTCCAAGTCGGGAAAGGTTCCGTTATCAATCTCGTCAAGCACTCTTATAACATTTTCGATACCGTCCGCCGCAAGGTATTTATCGTTGAAAATAGCCGAAGCCTCGCCTCCTGCAGACGCCCAGCCGATTCCGACAATACCGGAGGAGGATAAGGAGGTCGGTGGCTTGTCCTTTTTCATAACACCGAGAAGAGCGAAATAAACGTCGCTCATGGACACGATAAAGTCCACATAATTGTTCCCGGAAAACTGATTTTTTACATAGCTAACCTTTGCTGGACAGGGTGAAATAAAACAGGTGGCAATATCCCTCTCTGTCAGCTCGGGATGCTTTTCCATAGCCTGCTTTTTCGCAAGCATACCCGCAATCTCCATTGGGGAGAGGATAGGCATAACATTTTTGCACAGATAAGGGAAACGGAGGCTGATAAGCCTAACCACCACAGGACAGGCTGAAGAAATGACCGGCTTAACCGTATCCGGTTTGTTAATATAACGACGGGTGTAATCGGTAACCATTTCGGCAGCCTTGGCAACCTCAAAAACATCATCAAATCCTAAATCGTACAAGCCCTGAATAACATAATCTATGTCGTCCAGACCGTCAAACTGTCCGTAAAGAGAAGGGGCGGGCAGTGCTATTTTATATTTGTAGCCGCTCAGTGCTTCCAGCTTGTCACTTACCGCTTTTTTGGCTTTGTACGGGCATACTCTTATACACTCACCGCAGTCGATACAGCGTGACGAATTTATTACCGCATGACCGTCTCTGATTCTGATAGCTTCGGTCGGGCAATGCTTCAGGCAATTTGTGCAGCCCTTGCACTTTTCTATATCAAGAGAAACGGAATGCTTATATTCAGCCATACTAAGACCATTCCTTTCGGTAAACTAATGCTTCCTATTAGCTGCTTGATGTACCTACATTTACCGTCATTGTGATTTTGGTACCCTTCCCCGGGGTAGATTCAATCAGCATTCTGTCGGTATAACGCTTCATATTCGGTAGTCCCATGCCCGCACCGAAGCCGAGGGAACGTACATTGTCCGGAGCGGTGGAGAACCCCTCCTGCATCGCTAAGTCAATGTCATCGATTCCGGGACCCTTATCCTCAAGGATAATACGGATAATCTCCGGATGAACATAAACGTCGGCGGTGCCTCCTCCGGCATGTATAACCATATTAATTTCACCCTCGTACATTGAAATAGAAACCTTTTTTATAATCTCGGGCGAAAAACCGAGCTGCCGCAGTTTTTGTTTTATCTGTACAGAGGCTTCCCCGGCAGAAGAAAAGTTGTCTCCGTCCACATCAAAGTGAAATTTTAGCGTTTCACTCATTACAGCACCCTCCGCCTCCAAGACCGTTTGAATAAAGGATACCGCAGGCGTCATACATACGAAGCTTTGTTGCTAAAACCACCATCCCGTTTGCCTGAGCGAGCTTAATTGTTTCGGAAGAGGGCAGCTTATTGCGGACAAAAACAATGCAGTGCATATCCATCATATCGGCGGTACGAACAACCTGCGGATTAACAAGACCGGTTAACAGAACAGCTTGGTCCTTTACGAAAGCGAGAACATCACTCATCATATCGCTGCCGCAGGCACTTAATACTTCACTGTCCAATCTTTCCTCTCCGCAAATCAGCTCGGCTTCCAGCAGAGACTTAATTTCTCTTATCTTCATATAATCACATGTATTTCTCAAGGATACCCTTGACATCGGCGGGAACGAGCCGACCGTATACATCCTCGTTTACCACAAGCACGGGAGCAAGACCGCAGCAGCCTAAGCAGCGGGTGTCCATTATAGAAAATTTTCCGTCTGCGGTGGTTTCCCCGACATCAATGCCCAGCTCCTTCATAACTTCGTCAAGAATATCCTGAGCACCCTTGACATAGCAGGCGGTTCCCGTACAAACACTTACAACTTTATCACCCTTGGGGAAGAGAGAGAACTGCGAATAGAAGGTTGCGACGCCGTAGACCTCCGAAACAGGGATTTCCAGCGAGTCGGCGATTGTTGTCATTGTTTCCATTGATAAGTAGCCAAAAAGCTCCTGCGCTTTCTGCATTATAGGCATAAGCGGACCGTCTATGTCCTTGTTTGAGGCTATGAAGCTCTCCAGCTCCGACCGATTCTTGTCAATCTGCTCTTTTGTAAGTGCCATATACTTGACCTCCCAGTATGTTCGTAATGTTACAAATATTTGCGCAAAAAACAGTGTTAGGTTGCGTACTCAACCAAATACATATAATATCACAAGCTATAGTAAAAAACAATACAAATTTATGATTTTTTTGTTGTATTTAGTGGTTTTTCTAATAGCTTGGTCTTGTTGAGTCATAAATAAAGATAAGGTTTTAATTTTTAGGTAAGTTTGTGTATAGTTCCTTTGAAACCTTGACTTAGTTATATTTGTAGCGTAGAATGATTTTATATATCATATATTAATATTTACCGTTTTTCTGTTATGATTTTTTTGAATGGGGATAATAATATATAGAGTAAAATTGAGAAAGAAAGGATCTTTAATTTATCACTATTTGTGAAGGATTAAATTGTTAAAAAAATGAAGAACACCATATATGAGCAGCTTATGTCAAAGCAGTACAAGGTAAGAGATATTGAGAACATCAGAGAGCTTGTTTTCGAGAGCGCAAGAATTTATGGAAAAAGAACCGCTTTTTTGATAAAAACAGCATCAGACAGCTTTGAAAAAATTACTTATGACAGATTAAAGAGCGATTACCTAGCTCTTGCGACCGCTTTTTTGTCAATGGGGTTAAGAGATAAAGCCATAGCCGTTACCGGCGTCAACAGCTATGAGTGGGCAATCACATATCTTGCCGCCGTAACGGTCGGAACGGTTGTGCCTATTGACAAGGAGATTTCCGCCGATGATATGGTTAATTTCATCAACGCTGCCGAAACCAAGGCCGTTATAGGAGATGAAAAATATACCGAGAAAATAGCGGCACACCACGACATCAAAAAAGATATTATTTTTATGAATACCCGCTCTGACAAAAACACTTCCGTGAACGATCTTATTAAAAAGGGAAAGTCGCTTATTAGGAAGGGAAACACCGAGGCTCAGGAAACTCCTATTGACAAGCATGCCACAAAAATCCTTATATTCACCTCCGGCACTACCGGGAACGCCAAGGGAGTCTGCCTTTCACATCATAATATCTGCACAAACATTATGTCCGTGTCAAGGATAGTAAAAATAAAGAGCAGGGACAGGGTTTTGTCCATTCTTCCGTTGCATCATACCTATGAATGCACGCTTGGATTCCTTAAGATTCTGTACAGCGGAGCTTGTATAACCTATTGCGACGGGCTTAGGTATATATACAAAAACATAGGGGAGTATCATCCGAGTGTTGTGGTAACAGTCCCGCTTCTATTAGAAAAAATCTCCCAAAAGATAGAGGCTTCCATTAAAGAGAATTTACCCGCAAGGCTTAAGGAAAAGATTAAAAATATGAGCTTTAACGATGCGCTAAAGAGCCTGCCTTTCTATATAATGGCGGTTATTAAGCGTAAGGTTAAGAACTCTATGGGGGGAAGGCTGCACACCTTTATTGTCGGGGCGGCGGGGATTGACGGCGAGGTTATAGACAGATTAGGTATTATGGGTGTCCGGGTATTGCAGGGCTACGGTCTGACCGAGTGCGCTCCGCTATTAACCGGAAACAGCGATTTCTTTATGAAGAGTGAATCGGCAGGGTTACCCATACCCGGTGTGGAAATCAGAATTGACAATCCCAACAGTGAGGGTATCGGAGAGATAGTTGCACGCGGCGAAAATATAATGAGCGGCTACTATAACGACAGGGAAGCAACCGATGAGGTTATTAAGGACGGCTGGTTCCATACCGGTGATCTTGGGTACCTTGACAGCGACGGATTTATTTATATAACAGGAAGGATAAAGAATGTAATAATAACCAAGAACGGAAAAAATATATATCCGGAGGAGATAGAGAGCCGCCTTTACAGCAACAGATTGGTCGCCGACTGTATTATAATAGGCGCTCCGGGTACCGGCGATGATATTTTTGTTAAGGCAAAAATTTTGCCCAACATTGATGCGGTAAAAGAGGCGCTGCAGGTTGCCGTTCCCACCAAGGAGGAGATATATGAGCTTATGAAGAACGCCGTTACCGAAATAAACCAAAAACTGCCTTCTTACAAAAGGATTAAGAGCGTTATTGTAAGGGATACAGAGTTTGAAAAGACAACCACAAAGAAGATAAAACGCTTTGGTAATAACATTTTAGACGAATAACGGTATTTTTTATCGAAAGAGTTGATTAATTGATTTTTTCGATTTTTTACGGAAAAAGAGACGAAACAGATATTGTCTCGTCTCTGGGCTTGAATATTCCGGTTTATAGGTAAACTCTTTTATTCTCTTTACCGCTCTCATATATGGCGCAGACCATTTCCTGTGTCTTAAAAGCACTCTCCACGGGGATAAAGGGCTGTGTGCCGCTTGCCAGCGATTCGTAGTAGTTTATTATCTGCTTAATATGGTTTACGCCCCAATAGGACTTAACATTGCCGTAATCAAAGCTCTCTGCGGGGTTTCTGTCCGCAATGACGGTTCTGCCGTCAAAGAACCTTATGGTTGACTTGTCGGATACCATTTCCACAATGGCATTTTCGCATGCAAGCTCTATTTCCACATCCGCATCATAGGAGTAGTAGTTAATTGCATGGAAGTTGGTCATAAGCCCGCTTTTATATTTTATAATCCCTTCGGCGGTATCCTCAACCTCAATCTTAGCGTGTCCTCTTTTTGCGATGGTTGCCTCGACAAATTCAATATCCTCGTCTATAATATAGCGGAGCATATCAAGCGTATGAATCGCCTGGTCGATAATAACTCCGCCGCCTTCACCCTCCCAGGTGCCCTTCCAGTCGCTGGTTCCGTAATAATCATCAGACCTGTTCCAGGTAACAAAGCACTTAGCGGAGCGTATTTTACCGAGTGCGCCGCTCTTATACTGATCCTTGACCAACACGGTTCCCGCGTTATAACGGTTCTGGAAGATGCAGCCCAGCAGCACTTTATGTTTGTTGGCTGTGTCTATCATTGCCCTTGCGTCCTCGAGCGTGATAGACATGGGCTTTTCGGTCATTACATTCTTTCCCTGCTCCATACAGTAAATTGCAACGGGCGCATGAAGGAAGTGGGGAAGACAGAGATGAACAACATCAACATCCTCTTTTTTCAGCATTTCTTTGTAATCGGAATACCAATTGCATCCGAATTCGGCGGCCTTTGCTTTCGCACGGTCTTCTTTGATGTCGCATAACGCAACAAGCTCTGCGTTTGCGCATTTTTGTACACTTACAGCATGCATGGGAAAAATATTTCCGCAACCGATTATGGCAGCCTTGTAAGTTTTCATTAAGATTTTACCTCCAAATCTTTATTCCCCGCTATTTTAACACAAAAAAATCATATTTCAATATGTTATCGGTAAAAAAACAATTCAATATCGGATATTTTTTTGTGATTATTGACAAAAAGACCATATGATAATATAGTATTATAAAAAATGAAGCATATAGAAGGGAGAGAAAGAGCATATGGTTAAGTATGATTTGACAAAGGAGGACAAGGAGCTGATTGATACGGCGCTCCTAACCGAAGCGGAGAACCATGATTACGGAGAGCACTATCGTGTGGTTGCCTGTGCTCTGCGCTGCAAGGACGGAGAGATTTATAAAGGTATAAATGTTGGCAAGATACACGGCTCCTGTGCGGAGTTTGTTGCATTAGGTGCAGCAATAGCAGACGGCAGACGGGCTTTTAAAACAATAGTAGCCGTCCATAGGGAAGCGAAGAACAATTTAGTGTCTCCCTGCGGAAACTGCCGCCAGCTTATGATGGAGTATTGCCCCGATATAATGGTGATTGTCAATGACGAGCAGGGCAAGGCGGTCAAGGTCAGAGCAAAGGATTTAATACCCTATGCATATGAAGAAGTAATAATAAACAAATAAGTCATTCCACGGTGTTTATTATACCTTCGCGGCGGGCGGCACGCTCCTGCGGAGGTTCTTTTATATAGCCTAAGGATATAGCAAAAAAGGGTATATAGCTCTCCGGTATACCGAGCTTTTTCTTAATGGTATTCCCTTCCGGTGTCGAAAAAGCAGGACGAAAGGAAGCGATGTAGCAGCTACCGAGCCCGAGAGAATGAGCGGCTACGCACATATTGGTTATTGCGTTTGCGCAGTCCACCTCATTGTATTTTTCCCCGTTTTTTCCCGAAGCGATTATAGCCATTGGGGCTCCTCTGAAGTTGTCGTAGTTCTTGTCTGTAGCTGATTTTTTGTAATACGGGTCGCTGCCGGTTGCGGCAAGTCTTTTGTTCACGGCGCTGATTTCGTCAAGCAGCGTGCGGTTCTTTACCACCGTAAAGTACCAGGGCTGTATTCCTCTGCCCGTAGGTGAATAAATCCCGCATTTTAATATAAGCTCCAGCTTATCCTCCTCCACGGGTTCTGCGGTGTAGGAACGAATACTCCTTCTTCCCAAAATATTCATAATTGTTTCGTTCATGCTCATATACCTTCCTTTTTATATATTTATAACCATGTAGTGGTTATCATAACCCTCGCACATTGCTTTTAGGGTTATATAACGGATATTGTCGTATATATTAAAAGCACCGGGATGATAATGTCCCTGATATACCGCTCTAACTCTGCCGTCTCGGGCAAAAATATTGCGAACCTCGGTGGCGTTCTTAATTATGTGGTTTTTTTCAACTGCGGGGTCAAGGTTCTGGTGCAAAAACACATATATCTCCGGCTCCGTACAGCAGATAAGGGTTTTTTTCAGCCAGGAAAGCTGTTCGTCGGGAATATTTGAATCGGTCCAGTCGATGTTAGCCGCATTATAAGCGGCTCCGCTGCTCAGGTAGTTCGCATTAAGTAAAATTAGGGCTTTCCCTTCTCTTTTTATAACTAAGGGTGCTGCTTTGATACCGGAAATATCCTCGAAGCTCTTTTTGTCAAATAAAAATGCATCGTGATTACCCATACAGCAATAGCATTCGATTCCGCACCTATGTATAAGTCCGCTTATCTCGGAAAGATTATCGATATCCGGCTTATTCTCATCGCTGTCGACTAGGTCTCCGAGACAAATAATCAACTCGGTCTTTTGGCGGTAGAATTCCCGCAACGCTATGCCGAGCTTTCCCATGGACAGGCTTGGTCTTCGGTTTGTGCAGCTTATTTCCCTTGAGCAGTAATGTGGGTCGGCGAACAGTCCTACTTTCATCAAGCACTCCCTGCTGTTGTTTTTGATGTGATTATTCTATAATAAATACAAAAAAATGTCAATTGACCGATTAGTTTTATTCAATTGTATTATAGTGTTAGTACAATAATGAACTAAATGGAAAAATTCTGCACTAAATGTTTAACAGTGCTTCTGATATATTTACTTGTGATCAAAATTATGCTACAATGCAGGCTGTTATAATAAATACATAATTTCGAAAGGTATAAGCTAATGCTTAAGATTAAAGACATTTACAAGAGCTATAAGACCGAGCATTTTTCGCAGATTGCCCTTAACGGTATAAGCGTCGATTTCAACAAAAACGAATTCGTGGCTATACTGGGGCACAGCGGTTCCGGAAAGACCACCTGCCTCAATATTATCGGAGGGCTGGACAGGTACGACAGCGGCGACATAATAATAAACGGTAAGTCCACAAAGTCCTTTAAGGACAGCGATTGGGACGCTTACCGTAATAACAGCATAGGGTTTATTTTTCAGAACTACAACCTTATTACTCACCTGAGTGTTATCGAAAACGTAGAGCTTGGTCTTACGCTAAGCGGTGTTTCGGCGGCAAAAAGGCATGCCAAGGCAGAGGAGCTGCTCAGCAAGGTCGGTCTTATTGACCATATTCATAAAAAGCCGGGGCAGCTCTCGGGCGGACAGATGCAGAGGGTCGCCATAGCGAGGGCACTGGCAAACGACCCGGATATAATCCTTGCGGACGAGCCCACCGGAGCGCTGGATTCCGCAACCAGCATACAGATTCTTGAGCTTATAAAAGAAATCGCTAAGGATAAGCTTGTGATTATGGTTACACATAATGCGGAGCTTGCCAATCAGTATGCGGACAGAATCATACGCTTTACGGACGGAAAAATCGACTCGGACACGAGACCTGCGAGAGAAGGCGGCGAAAAGGAAAAATACAGTCTTAAAAAGACCGCAATGTCCTTTATAACCGCTTTGAAGCTGTCGGGAAGAAACATTGCGACAAAAAAGTGGCGCACCATACTGACAGCGTTTGCTTCGAGTATCGGCATTATCGGTATTGCGCTGATACTCAGCCTTTCCTCCGGCTTCCAGGACAAGGTAACAGAATTTGAGGCGGACGCACTTGCTGAATGGCCGATAATGATAACCAAGTCTACAATGCAGATGGATGAGGAGCAGATGAACGAGCATCGTCAGTCCACCCTTGATATGATAACAGGGAACAAGAAGTATATCGATTCGGACGAGGTATATCTATATGATACTGAAGAAAACAGCGTTAATCATGAGAATATTTTTACCGACGAATATATGGAGTATATAAGAAGCATCGATCCGACCATATGCCGCAGTATAGGATACACCCATCTTACCGGAATGAATTTGCTGAGGAAGGTGGACGACGAGATTAAACCTGTGTCTGTTTCGGCAGGCTTTACCTCCTCCGGCAGCAGTCAGAGTATGAGCAGCATGGATGCGGCCGGGCTTGCGTCCTATCCGACTGTAATAAGAGAAGGGGAGCCTTCCTATCTTGAAAACAACTATGATTTGCTTGAGGGTGAATACCCAAAGACTGAAACGGACATTGTGCTGGTAATAGACACCAGAAACAGGGTAGACCTGAATATACTGAAGAATCTCGGTTTTTCTGTTGATGGAATTGAGAGCATTAAGTTCATAGATATAGTGGGAACTCAGCTTAAGCTTATAACCAACGACGATTATTATTCAAGAACCGACTTCGGCAGCTTTGTACCTTCACAAAACTTCGAGGAAATGTTTAATTCCGATAGCAGCATAACAATTACCATAAGCGGAATTGTAAGGCTTAAGGAGAATGTAAAGATAGGTCTCTTGGGTAACGGAATTGCATACAGCGATGATTTGGTTCAAAGAATCCTTGAAACCTCTTTGGATTCTGAAATTGTAAAGGCACAAAGAGCCTCTGATAAAAATGTATTTACGCTGACCGATATAACAAAAGAGGATAAACAGCTCATGCTCTACAATCTCGGAGGAGACAGCACTCCGTATATGATTTATCTGTATCCTACTTCATTTGGCGAAAAGGAATCGGTACTCGCCTATCTTGATGAATATAACAAGGGCAAGGAAGACGATGATATTGTTATTTATACCGATCTTGCAAGCTCGATTTCAGATATGACAAGCGGTATACTTGACGGAATTACAATTGTTCTAGTGGCGTTTGCCGCAATATCACTTGTGGTGTCTCTTATTATGATAGGTATAATTACCTATATATCCGTGCTGGAGCGCACAAGGGAAATCGGCGTATTGAGAGCACTCGGAGCAAGAAAGAAGGACATAACAAGAGTGTTCAATGCGGAAACCTTTATTATAGGAAGCATCTCCGGTCTGCTCGGTATCGGAATCGCTTACCTGCTAACAATACCGATAAATGCATTGCTGCTGCACTTGACGGGATTAGCGGGAGTAGCCAGACTAAATCCGCTGCACGCTCTTATCCTGATTGCGTTGAGCGTGTCCTTAACCCTGCTCGGAGGAACCATTCCGGCGAAAATAGCGGCGAAAAAGGACCCTGTTGAAGCTCTTAGAAGCGAATAAGCAATTTTATTATACAAATAAATTCAAAAAAGGACGTTCCGTTATGGTCGTCCTTTTTTATATGTTCTAAGGGCTGAGAATCTTAATCGAACGTAAAAAAGCGACCGTGCAGAACATGGTCGCTTTATATATTAAAAACCTGCTTATGAATTCAACTCAAGATAATTGGCAACATCACCGACTGTAATAAGGGTGGGAAGGTCGTTTTCCTCGAACTCTACATCGAACCTGTCCTCGCACAGTACAACCAAATCCGCAAGCTCAAGCGAATTGAAGCCCAAATCGTTTATCAGCTCCGCATCCGGAGTAATATCATGAGCGTTAATGCTCATTTCGACAACAAGAATTTTTTTCAGTTTTTCGAACATACTTAGATACCTCGTATATAATTATATTTTATGTCGCATTATCTTCTTGGTGGTGGTCTTTTCAAATTCGGTTTTTTTCAGCTCAACATTCCTTATCTGCTTAAAGATAGGGAGCTGCTGATTAATCTTCATAACCTCCGCCTTCATAATTTCTACGATGGCAGGCTGATCTAACCCCTCGAATTTGGTATAATCCGGATAAATGATTGCGGTAAGCAGTATTTCGCCGTTATCGCTTTCCTTGCCTATTACGACACATTCACTGATAACATCAAGCTTATAAAGATATTCCTCTATCTCCTCCGGATATATATTTTTACCGTTCTGTAACACTATTATATTCTTTTTTCTGCCGGTTATGAAAATATATCCGTCCTCGTCTATATATCCGTAGTCGCCGCTCTTATAAAAACCCTCCTGACTGAACGCTGCGGCAGTTGCCTCCGGATTCTTGTAATAGCCCAGCATAACCTGCGGTCCCTTAATGCATATCTCGCCTATTTCTCCCGTATCCGCATCGGCTTCGTTGTCGTCCTCTCCCTGCAGGATTACCTTTACGGTGCTGCCTTTTATCGGGATACCTACCGAGCCGTATTTATATTTATCAAACGGATTAACCGATACCAACGGAGAGCATTCAGTAATGCCGTAGCCCTCTGATATTTGTATTCCAAACTCCTCAAAGCGGTCAACCAGCGAGGGCTCGAGAGCCGCACCGCCCGAAATTATCTTAGAAAGGTTTCCGCCAAGTGCTTTGCTTACCTCGCCGAAAGCAACCTTTCTTAAATCAACGCCGACCCTGCGTAGATTCTTTGTTACAGTAACCGCACCCTTAAAAATGCGCTCCTTGCCCTTCTTCTTGACCTCCTCCATTATTTTCTTGTAGATGGTGGTTATAAAAAGCGGCACAAGCGCCATACCCGTAGGCTTGAAGAGATTTACGTTTTTCATGAAATATTTGAGACTGTTGTTGAAGCAGACGGTAGCTCCGATAAAAATCGGTGTCAATACTCCGCAGGAGGTCTCATAGGTGTGGTGGAGAGGAAGTACCGAGAATAAAACATCCTTTTCATCGAAATCGACCATGTTTGAAGCAGCATGAACGCAGGAGATAATATTATCCTGAGAGAGCATAACGCCCTTGCTCGTGCCTGTTGTCCCGGAGGTAAAGATAATCGCACACATTTTGGAGGTGTCCACTCTTACTTTATCGTAGAAGGTGCTGCCCTCGGATAACAGCTTTTCACCGTAATCAAGAATATCGGAGAAGCACCTGAACCTGTCGTCCTTGGCGGTTATCTCATCAAAGCAAATAAAATGTTTGATATTGGGTAATAGGTCTGCCATTTCCACAACCTTATCGGAAAACGCCTCAGAATAAAAGAGCACATTTGCTTCCGAAAAATCAAGGAAGTTCTTAATCTGCTCATCGACCAGCTCCTTATCAAGCGGTACAGCAACGCTGCCCGTGCAAAGAGCGGTCATATATGCGGTTACCCATTCCGGTCTGCTCTCGGAAAGGATGGCAATGTGCTTACCGGCGAGTCCCATATCAAATAATACGGTACCTAGGGATTTTACATCATTGTAGAACTGAACAAAGGAAACCTCACCTATGCCGTTGTCCTTATTTATAAATTTGAATAAAGGCTTGCTGCCGTACTTCTCGGAATTTGTTCTTATAATCGAACGGAAGCTGTCAGGCTTTTGATATCTCTCGGTCGTATAATCCTTCTTCACTCTCACCAATCCCTTCCACTTTATATTACATTTATTATATTCAATATAAAGCTATTGTCAATAGCTTGAGTATAAAAAAGCCGTTTTGGAAAAGAATATTCATAAACAAGACAGAAAGGAAATATGTGTATGAATAAAAAGGATTACCTTGATTATACCGAAAACAGAGCGAAAAAATCAAAGTGTATTGTAAACTGTATCAAGGCCTTTTTGGTCGGAGGTATTATATGCTGTATAGGTCAGGGGTTCAAGGATTTCTTTGTGTCGGTTAATGTGGGTGAGGAAACAGCGGGTATTATGGAAGCGGTTGTGCTGATATTCCTTGCAGGATTGTTTACCGGTATCGGCTGGTTTGACAGGCTGGCTAAGTTCGGCGGAGCGGGAGCGCTGGTTCCAATAACCGGATTTTCGAATGCGGTAACCGCACCCGCAATTGACGCAAAGAGCGAGGGCTACATTACCGGTGTTGCGTCTCAGATGTTTGTTATTGCCGGTCCGGTAATAGTTTATGGTACCGTGGCATCGATTATATACGGAATAGCTTATTATTTTATAACTGTATAGGGGGGTGTTAATGTGAATAACAGTATCACACGCTTCAGCGGAGTTTATCTTAATCAAACCGCTTCGGTAGTAGGGAAAAAGGAATCGGAGGGACCGTTAAGCAGTGATTTCGACTTAATCGAGGAGGATACCTACTTCGGTACGGATACTTTTGAAAAGGCAGAGAGCGAGATGGTAAGAAGAGCCTTGAACCTTCTGCTAAAAAAGGCAAATAAAACCCCCGAGGAAATTTCCGTGCTTATCGGGGGAGACCTTCTCAACCAGTGTGTTGCGACCAGCTTTGCCGTATCCAAAACTCAGATTCCCTATTTAGGCATTTACGGTGCCTGCTCCACCATTGTTGAGGGCTCGATAATAGCTTCCGCTTTTATAAACGGAGGGCTCTGCGATAATTCGGTAGTGGTAGCTTCCTCACATTTTTGCACCGCCGAGCGGCAATACCGCTTTCCGCTGGAATACGGAAGCCAAAAAACACCCACCGCACAGAACACGGTAACGGGCTGCGGCTCTTTATTATTGCAAAAGGAGGCAACTCCCTACAGGATTAAAGAAGCTGTAATCGGAAAAATAGTAGATAACGGAGTAAAGGATGTGAACAATATGGGAGCCGCTATGGCAACCGCCGCTACGGACACCATTCTGCGTTATTTTAATGAGAGCGATAACACACCCGACGACTTCGACCTGATAGCCACCGGAGATTTAGGCACGGAGGGGCATCAAATTAGCCGGGAGCTGCTCAGCCGCTGCGGGCTTAACATGGGGAGCAATTATACGGATTGCGGAATGCTTATATATGACATAAACAAGCAGGATATGCATGCGGGAGCCTCGGGCTGCGCCTGTATGGCGACAGTTTTCGGCGCTCATCTTTTTAAGCGGATGCAAAATAACGAAATCAAAAAAATCCTGCTCATAGGAACAGGAGCGCTGCTTAACAGAAACAGTGCGATGCAGAAAGAGAGTATACCTTCCGTTGCTCATCTTATTCATATAAGCAAGGAAGTCTGAAGGGTAATATCCGCTCATTATCGAAAGGAATGGTCATTTATGGAACTCAATGATTATCTGTATACTTTTTTAATCGGGGGAGCGTTTTGCGTAGTCGCCCAGATTTTTATTGATAAAACAAAGGTAACAAGCGCAAGGATTCTGGTGGGATATGTGGTTATAGGTGTCATTCTGACCGCCGCAGGGCTATATCAGCCTATTGTGGACTTTGCAGGCTCAGGTGCTACCGTGCCGCTGACCGGCTTCGGATACCTTCTTGCAAAAGGTGTTGAGGAGACTGTGGACAAGGAGGGGCTGTTCGGTGCGCTCTATGGAGGACTGAAGGCAACCTCCGCAGGAATAACCGCCTCATTTGCCTTTGCTCTGCTGTGGACTCTTTTCTTCAAGAGCAAGGAGAAATAAGAGCTAATGACTTTGCTCCGCTTTTGCGGAGCTTTTTTTGTCTATAAGGCTCTGATACCTTATAAGTGCTTGCTCGATTACGCTGCTCCATGGAAGGGGGATGGTGTTGCGGGCATTCTCGCCTGCTTTTTTTGACAGAGGCAGCGCGTTGGTAATACCCTCGGCAATGGATACGGGATTATCCTCACACAAAAATCCGTTGCTCTCATGCATAATACCCTCGGCGGCGCAGGAATCCTTAATCAGCAGAGCCGGAGTACCCGCCGCCGCAGCCTCCCGCACCACCATGGGAGCATTGTCATACAATGAGGGGAACACGAGCAGGTCCGCTTTTGCGTAAAGGCTCATAAGCAGCGCTCTGTCGACTATATGCCCGGTAAACAGTATTTTTTCCTTCAGACCAAGCTTACACACCAGCTCTTTTATCTCGTACTCGTCCGGACCCTGACCGGCAAGAACCATAATAAAATCATCCGATGATTCGGAGTAAATTTTGACGGCCTTTATAATATTCCTTATATTCTTCTTCCAATTGAGCTGTCCGACGAATAGTAGGACGGTTTTTTTTGCAAGCTCGAACCTCTCCGCTGCCAGTCCTCTGTCCTTCTCGTCAGGGAACCAGAGGTTTGTTCCGTTGGGCATAATTTCTATCCTTTTCTTATAGCCGTACTTGCGCAGAACCTCTGCGGTTGCTCCGTTTACCGCCCATACCTCATCGCAGGTGTTATAGAAGTCAAGCACAAACCTAAGTCCGGTTTTTGCGAGCAGCTTGCTGTGCGTCTTAATATAAAAATCATCGTAATACTTGGTATGAAAGGTTCCGATAAGCGGAATATTCTGATGCTTAGCCACCCTCATCGCCTCCCGTCCCGCAGTAAACGGACTGTGCGCATGTATAATATCGAAATGTATCTCCTTGAGCTTTTTCCTGAACGGAAAGTCAAGCACGGGTATTCCCGCGCGATAAACACCTCCCGCAAGCTTTACGCTCATATAATGGAAGGTGGGGAAGGGCTGGTTGCTTTGACTTTTCGGTGAGTCCGGTGATATATAGAAGCACTGATGACCATGACTTATGAGCTCCTCTACATAGCTCTTTACAACCATGCCAACTCCGTCCGTTTCAGGCGGAAAAACATCGCAGAATTGTCCGATAACCATATAAACCTCCACGCTCTGCCATGAACTGACATTAATAAAAGCATGAGCTGGTACACGCCGATGTACCTGTATTCACAACAATTTTCGCACTATCGAGCTCCTTGGTTAATATTGTTCTGATATTATATTAACATTAATCACTCGGTTAGTCAACATCAGTTTGTGATAAAACGCCGGGAATAATACAAAGAAAATATCGGGTCCGTAAATCAGGTTATTTGCTTTGCGACGTATTACAAAAAAGGTATCGTGTTTTGTTGGCAATTTTAACAAGGGTGAGCATTATCGGTACCTCAACCAGTACACCCACAATGGTGGCGAGAGCAACAGGAGAGGAAGCTCCGAACAAAGATACGGCAACCGCTACCGCAAGCTCAAAGAAGTTTGATGCTCCAATCATTCCTGCCGGAGCGGCGATATTATGCGGCATTTTGAAAAAGCGGGAGGCAAAATAAGCAATGAAAAAGATTAAAAATGTCTGAATGATGAGCGGAACAGCAATCAAAGCTATATGCAGAGGGTTATTCAGTATGACATTGCCCTGAAAGGAAAATATTATAGCCAGTGTGATAAGCAGTCCGGCTACTGTAACATTCTTAAACTTAGGGATAAACCGATTCTCAAAAAAGTCTATGCCTTTTTTCTTAATTAGTATAATTCTTGTCAGTATTCCACCCGCAAGCGGTATAACAACAAAAAGCAGAACAGATAAAAGCAGAGTATCCCAGGGAACGCTGAATCCGCCTACTCCAAGCAGAAAGGCTACAATCGGGGTGAAGGCGACCAGAATAATAAGGTCGTTTGTCGCAACCTGGACTACGGTGTATGCAGGGTTACCCTTAGTGAGGTGGCTCCAAACAAAGACCATTGCCGTGCAGGGAGCCGCACCAAGCAGAACCGCACCGGCGAGGTAATCCCTTGCCATATCGTCCGGAATAATATTTCCGAACACAACAAAAAAGAACAGAGCTGCTATTCCGTACATAGTGAACGGCTTGATCAGCCAGTTTGTAACCCATGTAATGAACAAGCCCTTTGGGTTTTTCCCCACATCCTTTATACTCTTAAAATCCACTTTTAGCATCATGGGATAAATCATGAGCCAGATTAAAACGGCAATGGGCAGGGAAACGTTTGCGTATTCAAACTCAGCTAAGAAGTCAGGTATTCCGGGCAGCAGCTTTCCGATAGCGACTCCGGCAACCATACAAACAATTACCCAAACAGTCAGATAACGCTCAAAAAATGAAATTTCGGCTCTTTTATTCATTAGTATCTACCTTCTCACCTTGATTAAAATGCTTATATCCGCCAGAGAGGTTATAAACCTCTCGAAAGCCCCTGCCGAGCAGAATGCTCTGGGCAGCGTTTCCTGTCGTGCCCTTGTTGCAGTAGGTTATGCTAATAATATCCTTATTAAATTGCTCCGCTGCTTCCCTAAGTCCCTCGTGCGGTATACTTATGGCCGTGTCAATATGTCCTTTTTGGTATTGGGAGGTCTGTCTGGCATCAATCAGGTTATAATCCGTGCCCGAGCTAATTATTTCTTGTAATCGTTCCGAAGTAATAAGAGGCTTGCTCCTGTTTATCGCATTATCCAGAATCATACCCGTATACATTACCGGGTCCTTTGTCGTGGAAAAGGGCGGCGCATAGGCAAGGTCGAGATGGAACAGATCCTCCGCCTTTGCGCCGAAGGTAATAGCGGTAACGAATACATCAATACGCTTATCCACTCCGTCACCTCCGACTATCTGGACACCGAGGAGCCTGCCGTCCTTTTTATCAGCAATTGCCTTTATAACCATATCCGAGCCACCCATATATGACGGTTTACTCGGCTTTGTGTTATGACAGACCGCAACATTATGGCCCTGTGATACAGCTTCCTGTTCCGAAAAACCGGTGCGGGCTACAGTTAAATCGAATAGTCTGAAAATCCCGGTACCAAGTATACCCCGGAATTCAAGGTCGCCTCCGGTTATAGCATCCCCCGCAATCCTTCCGGTCTTGTTTGCGGTGGAGCCGAGAGGAACATATATAGGACTGTTGTTTATAAGATTAAAATGCTGAATGCAATCTCCGCAGGCATATATGCTCGGAATATTGGTACGCATTTTTTTATCCGTCATTATTGCACCCGAAGCACTCAGCTCTATACCGATACCGGCGGCAAGAGCGGTCTCCGGCTTGATTCCGGCGGCTGTTAAAACAATGTCGGCGGCAATAATACCTCCGCTTGCAATGATTACACCGTCCTCCGTAATTTCTTCTGCTACAGTTCCCGTCAGCACCGAAACTCCTTTGCTCTCCAGGTGCTCCTTAACATAAACCGCCATGTCCGAATCGAGCAGGGGAGCTACCTGAGGGAGCTGCTCTATAAGAGTAACGCTTATACCCAGCTTTACAAGGCTTTCGCACATCTCAAGCCCTATAAACCCCGTGCCGATAATAACTGCGTTTTTGGGTTTTTCTTTTTTTAAAAAACCGCTTATGCGTTCCATATCACCGATGCTGCGGAGAGTAAATACATGATCCTTTTTCACTCCTTTTATCGGAGGAACGACTGCACTTGCTCCGGTTGCAAAAACCAGCTTGTCGTATCTGTCTTCAAATATATCGCCGGTATTAAGGCTTTTTACCCTAACTGTTTTTTCATCGGGGTTAACCTCGGTTACCTCATGCATTGTAAAAATATCAACATTGTATTTATCCTTGAAGAAAGCGGGACTGCGAGGAGTGAGTATATTTTGGTCGGTTATTTCCCCACCTATAAAATAGGGCATACCGCAGCCTGAATAGGAGATATAACTGTCCTTCTCGTAAATCACAATTTCCGCATTTTCGTCGTTTCTTCTCGCTTTGGCAGCAGCGGAGGTTCCCGCGGCTACCGCACCGATTATAATTATTCGCATATAAGCCTCCTCAATTTTTTGCAAGAGCCAATCCTATGCCTTTTTAATCAGCGTTGCGATTTCCTTTGCTTTTAATACCTTGCCGTAGGAAAGCACTTTTTCGTCAACGACAAGTGCTGGAGTTGACATAATGCCATATGCAGCAATTTCCGAAAAATCGGTAACCTTAACAAGCTCCGCCTGCAAGCCGAGCTGAGCCAGCGCCTCCTTTGTGTTTTCCGCAAGCTTCACGCAGCTCTTGCATCCTGAGCCTAAAATTTTTACTGTCATAAAAAAACCTCCATAAATAAATTAAAATCCCAAATAGAACATATACAGAGCGATGAATAAGATTAAGGTTCCGAGTACAATTCTGATTATTTTGCTTACGCTCCCGTATTTGCTGTCGGTTGTAATTTTCTGAGCAAAGCCGAAGGAAGTACCCGCAGCTATTACAATTATACTGTGTCCTGCGGAATAAAGAAGCAATAGGACAACTCCCAATACAATATTACCCTCGTTTGCGACCATAGCGAGCAGTACAACCAGAACAGGGGTAGCGCAGGGAGAAGAAAAAAGACCGCCTAAAATACCCGCTATTAATGCACCTAAATACCCTCGTTTTTTATTTTTGCTGATTGCATAAGAGGACGGTATAAAATTAAAAATCTCCCAGGTTTGCAGCGCCATTAAAATCATGAGAACACCCAGCACTAAATACCACCAGCGACCGGTTCCCTGCATAATTCTGCCTAAAAGAGAGGCTGCCGTACCCAAAACGGTAAAGGTTATTGTCATACCGCCCGCAAAAATAAGAGAGAGGCGAAAGGCTTTTTTTGTAGACCTTTGTCCCGCTCCGCCGACATAGCCGATAACAAGAGGTATACCGGTAAGAGCGCAGGGGGTTACGGAGGTGAGTATTCCGGCAAGCAGGGCAAACAGGGGAGCAAGCCAAAGATTGGTGCTGATATTTGAGGACAGTAAGGATAGCCAATCATTAATAACCGTATTCATTGCTGCATCCCCATGTCATATAAGAGCTCAAGCATCTGCTCCTCGGTAAGACCGCCAACATGCACCGTAAATAAATGCTCATTAGTGTTTTTATCGGTATATATGTTTAGGTTAAGCTCCTCGGGATTATCCGGAGAATACGGGTTTCCGTTTGCATCAATAAAAATCTGAGTGGGTATATAGGTTACCGGATAGCCTGTTGCCAAATCGGAATACTTCCATACATCCACAAACTTTATGATTGCCTTATCTCTCAGCTCTCTGTTCAGCTTCTCCAGAGCGGGAGCCATTTCCCTACAGGGAGCGCAGGAATCCGCACCGAAATCGATTATAATCGGTAATCCGTAGGATTTTAGCTCCTCCAAGTCAAGCTCTTCGGTAACATTAAGTGCAAAATGCGGGTTTTCCTCCTGCTCGGTTACAGTGTCGTTTGATAATGAGCCTCCACCTATATTATCGCCCATGTTTTTCAATAGCCAAATACCTGCAACCGCAGCTAAAATAACAAGGGGAACTATTATTTTAAGAACTGCAGCATTATTCTTTTTTTGGGGTGTTTCTGTATACTCTGCATATGTTTTCTTTGTTTTTTTCATTTCTTAATTCTCCGTTTTTTATATTCTCTTATAGCAATAAATATGAAAAAGCGTTAAAGGTGTAGCCTATTACAAGGATTCCGACTGCTACGATTCCGGTGAATATAACGAGCAGCTTAGTCTTAACAACCTTTTTTAGCATTATCAAGGAGGGTAGGGAGAGTGCGGTAACCGCCATCATAAAGGAGAGAGCGGTGCCTATACCCACCCCTTTAGCAACCAGAGCCTCGGCAATGGGAAGGGTTCCGAAAATATCTGCGTACATCGGAATACCGATAAGGGATGCGAGCAACACCGAGAACGGGTTTTTGTGTCCGAGAACGACCGCTATTATATCCTCGGGTATCCAGTTATGAATCAGAGCTCCTATGCTTACACCAATGAGAATATACAGCCATACCTTTTTTATTATTGCCTGTACCTGAACTGTTGCGAAAGCAATTCGTTCTTTTTTAGTAAGAGCATTATGCTCTGTGTCAATATTCTTTCCGCTGAAAACAAAAGGCTCCACATATTTCTCCAGTTTTGACTTACCGATAACGCTTCCGCCTATTACGGCAAGAATAATACCCACAACCACATAAGCTATGGCTATTCTCCAGTTGAAAATGCTTGCGAGCAGGAGCACGGACGCAAGGTCTACCAGCGGAGAGGATATTAAAAAGGAAAAGGTAACGCCTAAAGGCAGCCCCGCATTTGTAAAACCGATAAACAACGGTATGGAGGAGCAGGAGCAAAAGGGGGTAACAGTACCGAGCAAAGCTCCTAAAATGTTGGCAGTCAGCCCGTTGAACCGACCTAAAATCCGTCTTGTTCGTTCGGGCGGGAAATAGCTCTGTATATAGGATATTACAAATATCAAAACAGACAGCAATATAAATATTTTTATAACATCATAAATAAAAAAGTGTATGCTTCCGCCTGTATTTTCGTTTATATCCAAACCGAAAACATCCTCGACAAGCAGTCTGATAAGCTCATACAGCCAATCCATTTTAAGAAGCTGGTTGTTAAGCCAAGCGAATATTTCCAATGCTATTCTCCCCCCTTAATGCTGTTTTTCTTCATCGCTTTATTATTTAAACAGGAGCAGTATTTTGTCAGCAACGCAATTGTACTTTTATCGAGAGAATACCTCATCCATGAGCCCTCCTTGCGTCCCTTTACCAAGCCGCTTAAAATGAGTATTTTCATATGGTAGGAGAGAGTGGGCTGAGATATTAACAGACCCTCCAGTATTTTACAGGCGCAAAGCTCTCCTTCGGTAAGCATTTTAATGATTTTTAGCCGTGTTTCGTCGGCGAGCGCCTTAAAAACAAGAGCGTAATCCGAGCAGCTCATATAAGTCCATCCCTTTCATAGCTTATGATATTGACACTTATCGATATCATTATATTGCGCATATAGATAAATGTCAATATGATTTGGTAAAAAAAGACGCATAAATAATATGCGCTTTTATCACTTGTCGTTATGAAGCAGCTTTTTATAGCTAATGTCTATGGCAATCGCTCCTATCGGAGCCATAATGATGATTGAGAGCACGGCAATGCTTAGAATTATATTACCTGACGGTATTCCGGCTACAAGAGGAAGACCTCCTACCGCTGCTTGAACCGTTGCCTTTGGAAGGAAACCGATAATACAAAATAGTTTTTCTCTGAACGAAAGATTTGATTTTATCAGGCTGAGAAGAACGCCTGCCGCTCTGAATAATACCGCACCGAGAATTATTAAGACTGCGGCAAGACCTGCGACATAAGCCTGCTTAACATCCACTGCCGCACCGATAAGCACGAACAATATCAGCTCTGCAGCAACCCAAATTTTTGAATATTTACCCTGTATTCTCTTAGCGAGTACCGCTCTTTGCTTGAGTATGGTTCCTCCCAGTGCCATAACAGCAGGTAATCCCGAAAAGGGCAGGAGGCTTGAAATGCTATCCTCCAAACCAATTATAAGAAAGGAAACGCCGAGTAAAAGAAGGATTTTAACCGTGTCCCGCATATGCACAAGAGTGAACAATCGAACAAGAATGATTCCTGATATAAATCCAGCGATAATTCCGGTTATAATCGAAATAGGGATGGTAAGCATTGATAAAGCGTTTAATTCACTGCCCTTGAAGATGCCGATTAATGATGCCAGGATAACTACAGCATATATGTCATCGACCGAAGCTCCCGCCATTATGAGCTGAGGAATACTCTTTTTCCTTCCGTATCCGTTTTCCATGAGCATAAGCATTTTAGGTACGATAACAGCGGGGGAGACTGCGGCTATAACAGTGCCCAGTATTGCCGCTTCAATAACACTTATATCAAGGAGTAGCGGTGCCAGCAGAATGCAGCCTATTATCTCTAAGCTTGCCGGGACAAAGCTAATCAGCAACGCTGGTCTTCCGATTTTTTTAAGATCCTTTAAATCCAGAGACAATCCGGCACGCATAAGAATAATTATGAGTGCAATTTCTCTCAAATCCTCAGAAACATCAAGAATACTCGAATCTATCAGGTTTAGCACATACGGCCCGAGAATAATACCCGTAATCAGCATACCCAAGAGTCCCGGTAGATGAAGCTTTTGAAAGATACCGCTCAGTGCAAAACCGCATATTAGAATAACAGATAAACTTAACAGCATAGGTTTTTACCTTTTCCTCTTTGTGTAATAAAAAAAGCTGATGAGCCCTGCAAAGCTTGTTGCAGAAGTCATCAGCATAAAAAATGCGTTTCGGCTGTTGCCCGGGAGAACCTCATTCCCTGAGGACTATTATATTCAATAATACAGTAATTGTCAAGTATAAGTTTTTAGTGCTGAAAGTGTTTTTTCGGCAACCTCGGTTATTGAGGCGTTTCCGTCGATAACAATATCGGCGTATTTTTTATAGAGAGGTAGACGTTGCTCCCATAGCTTTTTTAGGGTGTTTTTTCCGGTGGATAGCGGTCTGTCGCTTGTTGCCAGCCTGTGAAGGTCTCTGTCAATAAACACGACAAGAGCATTCTGACGCAGTGCGTCCATGTTACTTTCTTTAAGGACTATTCCGCCGCCCGTTGCGATTACGGCACCGGTGGCTTTTCCGGCTTGGATAGCGGCTTCGCTCTCGGCGTCTCTGAAGATATTTTCGCCCTCGCTGCGAATTAATTGAGCCGGTGTTTTATCTGTATTTATTTTAACAATGTCGTCCGTGTCCAAAAAAACCTTACCCAGCCTGTTAGCCAGAGCTACACCGACGCTGCTTTTTCCGCAGCCCGGCATTCCTATCAGCACAATGCTTCTTATTATACCATTAGCTCTGTCAATAGCTATTTCAATTAGAGAGTGTTCAAGGGAAGCACCGGTGAACAGCTCGGAGGAATATTTCGCCTGCGCAGCAAGCATACTCATCCCGTTTGTATGTAAAAGTCCGAGCTTTTCCGCCTGTAAAAGCAGCGCTGTTTTCATAGGATTATAAATAAGGTCGCACACCGCTTCGCAATGCGGAAAAGCGGAGAGGTCTATCGGGCTTTTTCCGTTGCTTGGGTACATTCCGACAGGTGTGGTGTTGATTATAACCTCAGAGTCAGAGTATGCATGTAAATTATTGTAATTTGCAGAACCGCTTCTGGATACCACCGTAATTCTGTCGGCCCCTTTATCCTCGCAAACGGCGCAGACGGTATGGGAGGAGCCACCGCTGCCTAAAACAAGCACCTTTTTGCCGCTCACATCAATCCCGGCTCTCTCAAGCGTGTAGACAAAGCCAAAAAAATCGGTGTTGTCTCCATGCAGGCTTCCGTTATTGTCGACAGTAACAGTATTAACACTGTTTAACCTTTGAGCAACAGGAGAAAGGGAGGATAAATACGGAATTACTGTCTGTTTGTAGGGAATCGTAACGTTTAATCCGTCAAAAGCGCGTTCTCTAAAAAAACCGTCCAGCTCACCGGGTTCAAGCGGAAACAGCTTATACTCATAATCCCCGTAAACGGAATGAATCTGCGGTGAAAGGCTGTGGGCGAGTTTTTTTCCTATCAAACCGAAGCGCTTCATTCAGCTCACCTCATAATAGCTGCCGAGGTATTTGAAGAATTCCGTACAGTAATGCAATTCGTTAATCAGCTCAATCAAAGTAGGGGAGTATACCGAGCTCTCCACATCCATATAAAACAGGAACTCAAAATCCCTGCCCGGTATCGGGCGGCTCTCCAGCTTTGTCAGGTTAATTCCGAGAGCGGAGAACTTACTCATCACCCGGTATAAGGAGCCGGGCTTATGCGGAAGAACAAGCATAAGGCTGGTTCTGTTTGCTCCCGGATATATCTCGGTGCTCTTGGAGATGCATATAAAGCGGGTATAATTGCTCTCGGCGGTCTGCACCGATTCGGACAGTATTTTTAATCCGTACAGCTCGGCGCAGGATCGAGAGGAAATAGCCGCAAGATCCCTTCTTCCCGATTCCCGTACTGTTTTTGCGGCGACTGCCGTATTCTCGCAAAAGGTAATCTTTACATCCTTAAGCTCCTTCAGGAAAGCGGCGCACTGGTTTATCGCCTGCTCATGCGATATTATTTCCTTGATGTCCGAAAGGCTTACGCCTTCGTTTGCAAGCAGGGTATGGCTTGTTCTCAGCTTAATACTGCGTACGATGCTAAAATTAAAGTCCGCCATAAGGTCATAAATCCTGTTGACTGAGCCTGCCGTACTGTTCTCAACCGGCAGAATTCCGTAGCGGCAAAGACCGGCGTCAACAGCCGAAAAAACATTCTCAAAGCTCTTGAAATACATAATCGAAGGAGATTCGACCAGCTTTTCACAGGCTATCTGGGAATATGCTCCCTCCGCACCCTGACAGGCGACCGTTGCCTTCTGTGGGAAGAGCTGAGGCGTTTCCTTAAGCGCTGCCTCTATCCTTGTCGCCGTTTCGCTCGCTCCGTGTATAAGCTTGCCTTGGTATGAACGGCTGATGTCGGTTATAACCGAGAAAAGGGTGCGGATATATGCTTCTGTGTTCTCACCCGCAAGCAGAGCTGCTTTATCAAAGAGCTTGCGTTCCCGCTCGCCGTCGTATATAGGCAGGTTCTGCTCCTTTTTATACTCCGCAACCCTTTTTACCGCTTCCATTCTGCGGTTAATGAGCCTGACTAGCTCCTCGTCCACCGTGTCTATTTCTTCTCTTAATTGCCGGATATCCATTGATAATGAGCTTCCTTTCAACAAAAAGTTTATTATTTATCGATTAATATACTGTCGGTAACAGCTATTGCAACCGCCGCTTCGATACAGGGAACGGCTCTGTGCATAATGCAGGGGTCGTGCCTGCCTTGTGTGGAGAGCTGAATGCTCTTCCTGTTTTCCAAATCCACGCTGTCCTGCTCCCTGGAAATGGAAGGTGTGGGTCTGACTGCAATCCTGCCTACTACAGGCATTCCGTTGGTAATCCCTCCGTTAACACCCCCGCTGTTGTTTGTCCCGGTCTTTATGCCGCCGTCCTTTGCGACATAAAAAGCATCGTTGTTTTGCGACCCGGTAAGCTCGCTGCATGCAAAACCGTTACCGAACTCAATACCCTTAACCGCAGGCACTCCGAAAACGGCGGAGGAAATACGGTTCTCAAGCCCTCCGAAGTGAGGGGAGCCGATTCCCGCAGGAAGTCCCACCGCCGCAAACTCAATAATACCTCCGACCGAGTCCTGCTCTTCCTTGGCTTCCAGTATCCTTTTCTTCATGCGTTCTCCCGCATTTTCATCGATTACGGGGAAGCTTTTACCGGTGACTGCTTTTAGTGTCTCTTCGTCAATACAAGCCAGGTCAAACGGTCTGTCCTTTATTCCCGCTATGGAGTAAATATGCGCCCCTACGGAAACGCCCATGCTTTCTAAATACTGGATACATATTCCACCCGCTATACAAAACGCAGCGGTAAGTCTGCCGGAAAGATGACCGCCTCCGCTGTAATCGGCATTGTATCCGTATTTTCTGGAAACCGCAAAATCGGCATGGGAGGGTCGGGGAGTGTTGCTTAACCCCCTGTAATCCTCACTTCGTACATTAGTATTGCGTATAATCGCACTGATGGGAGCACCGCAGGTAACACCGTTCTTGAAGCCGGACAGGAATTCGGGCTTATCCGGCTCCCGTCTTGCTGTGGAAAGATTTCCCCTTGCTGCCCGGCGCAGTAAAAACGCTTGTAGTTGGTCAAAATCAATCCTTATTCCGTGCGGAAAACCGTCCAAAACAACACCGATTGCTTCGGAATGGGATTGACCGAATAGAGATACCCTTAATTTTTCTCCGTATACAGATGACATATCTATCTTCCTTTCCTTCAGACAATAGCTCTTCCGCCCAAGGCTCTGTAATGCTCAAAAAAAGCGGGGTAGGATTTTGCGGCTGCTTCGGCATTATCGATAATGACATCCCCATCACATATCGACGCTGCAACCGCAAGGCTCATCGCAATACGATGGTCGCCGGAGGCACTCGCTCTGCCTCCCTTGAGTCTGCCCGTACCGTTTATTATCAGTCCGTCCGGTGATTGCTCTATATCTGCGCCTAACTGTCTCAAAACCTCCTCGACCGCCTGTAAGCGGTCGCTCTCCTTGTGCCTGAGACGGGAGGCGTTGAATATTTTTGTTCTTCCGGCAGCACCGCAGGCGGCGACTGCGAGCACGGGTACAAGGTCGGGTATGTCGGATGCGTCAATCTCTATTCCCTTTAGCGGAGAAGGAGATACCGATATATTATGCCCGCACGAAGAAACGGATGCTCCGAGTCTCTTAAGAATATCGACAACAGCCCTGTCTCCCTGCAAGCTTTTTTGGGATAATCCGGTACAGGTTATTCCGTTCCCCGCTATTCCACCGCATACCAACCAAAACGCCGCATTCGACCAGTCCCCCTCAATCTCGAAGCTCTTCGGGGCGGTGTAGGTCTGATTTCCTTTTATAAAGTAACCGTTTTCCGTATGGGTAATCCTTATACCGTATTCGCTCATTACAGCTATGGTTATATCGATATATGGCTTTGACTCTAAGGGGGTGGTTATGCTTATAAAGCAGTCCTCTCCGGTAAGAGGAGAGGCAAGCAGCAGTCCGCTGATAAACTGGGAGCTGATGTTCCCCGCTATTGTAAAGGCACCTCCCTCAAGCCTGCCCTTGCACTCAAGGGGAAAGCCCTCGCCGATTTCCGCTCCGTGAGCGGTCAGCTGGCTTATAAGAGGCTGCAACGGTCTTTCGGGCAGTCTGCCATATCCGTTAATTACCGCACTTGTGCCTAACGCAGATAAAACAGGGAGTATGAAACGCAGGGTTGAGCCGCTCTCCCGACAATTAATATCCGCTTTCTCCGCCTTATTCAGGCTGTTAATGGGATTTATCCTGAATATTCCGTTTTCTCCGTTTATTTCAGCTCCCAACGCTCTTAGGCAGTCTATGGTAGCCTCTATGTCCTCGGAGGTCCCGTTGCAGATTATTTCGGAAGGGTTTTCGGAAAGTGCGGCGCATATAAAGGCTCTGTGTGCCTGTGACTTAGAGGGAATGGCCTTTATTTTGCCGGAAATAGGGGAGGGGGTGATTATTACTGTCATCATTAATCTCCTTTATTCATCCAGACCAAGTCTGAAAAAGTCACAAAGCTCGCTAACAGAGACCTTTTTTATTATTGCTTTACCTATCCTTTCGGGGAGCACAAGAGAGATGGTGTCTCCGGTTCTTTTTTTGTCCGAAAGAGCGGCTTCAAGCAGCTGTGAGGAGCTAAGCTCGGTAGTCAAGGGCAGCTTGTATTGCTTTAAAAGACTCACAAGATCGTTACAAACGCTTATGTCGCATAAGCCGTACTTATATGACGCTCTTGACGCAATTATCATTCCGACCGCAACCGCTTCCCCATGTGAGATTGCAAAATCTGAGCATCGCTCTATTGCATGAGCTGCGGTATGACCGAAATTAAGCATCTGACGGAGCCCGCTCTCCCGCTCATCCCGCATAACGATGTCCCCCTTGATGCTTACACAGTCGGCAATAATATCCTCCAAACGCTCCTTTACACCCTCTTTAATTCTGTCAAACAGACTGCTGTTTGCAATTACGCCGTATTTAATTACCTCGGCGCAGCCGTCGTTGAATATTTTATCGGGAAGGGTGGAAAGAGTGTCAGTATCGCAAGCAACCAAATCGGGTTGATAAAAGCTGCCCATCAGGTTCTTGCCTGCTTTAAGGTTGACCGCTGTTTTTCCGCCCACCGAGGAATCCACGGCTGCGAGCAGGGTGGTGGGGAGCTGCACAAGCCTTATTCCCCGTAAAAAGACGGATGCCGCAAAGCCGGCGAGGTCTCCGATTGTACCGCCTCCCAGAGCAAAAACGGTGTCGCTTCTGGTAAATCGGTTTTCGGCGAGAAGGTTGACTATTTTCAAAGCGTTTTCGGGGGTCTTTACTGTTTCTCCGTTTTGAAGGACTGTTTTTATTACCGAGAAGCCGTTTTTTTCAAGAGAATCGGATAGCAGGTCTGCGTAGAGCGGACCGACAATATCGTCGGTTATTATCACCGCTTTTCCCGCTCCGGCAACGCTCCTTATATAATCACCCGCTCTTGATAGAAGTCCTGTACCAATAAGAACATCATAGTTCTTGGAAGCGCATATATTAACTGTTTTCATATGCTTGTTACTCCTGCCTAACAGCCGCGAGAACCCTGTCAACCGAGATCTTAATGTCAAGGAACTGCTCGGGGGTTACGGACTGAGCGCCGTCACACAGAGCATGAGACGGGTCGTTATGCACCTCTATCATAACTCCGTGCGCACCCGCAGCGGCTGCGGCAAGCGCCATGGGCTTCACATATCTTGCAACACCGCAGGCGTGGCTGGGGTCGATTATAACGGGAAGATGAGATAGCTCCTTCAGGGCGGGAACCGCCGAAATGTCCAGCGTGTTTCTGGTCTGCTGCTCAAAGGTTCTTATTCCTCTTTCGCAAAGAATAATATTTTCGTTTCCTCCCGCCATAATGTATTCGGCGCTCATAAGGAACTCCTTTATCGTACTGGCGAGTCCTCTTTTCAGGAGTATGGTCTTTTTTGTTCTGCCCAGCTCCTTAAGCAGCTCAAAGTTCTGCATATTTCTAGCACCCACCTGTATAACATCCACGTTTTCAAACATGGGAAGATGGTTTGCGTTCATTATTTCGGTAACTATGGGGAGCCCGGTACTCTTTTTTGCATCCAGCAAAAGGGAAATACCCTTATCCTGTAAGCCCTGAAAATCATAGGGGGAGGTTCTGGGCTTGAAAGCGCCACCTCTGAGAAAGGTCGCTCCCGCCGCCTTTACCCGTTTTGCTATATCAAGTATTTGCTCCTGGCTTTCAACCGAGCAGGGTCCCGCTATAAAAGCAAAGCTATTACCACCCACGCTTGTATCGCAAACCTCTATAACCGAATCATCCGGATGAAACTGTCTGTTTGCGTTCTTAAAGGGCTCGCTTATACGCTTTACGCTCTTGACGACATCCAGTCCCTCGAGCAGCTGCATATCAATACCGCTTGTGTCCCCTATGAGTCCGAACACGGTCTGAAACTCACCCTTGAATATATGAACCTTGATGCTTTTACCCTCCAGCCATTTAACAAGGTTATCCACCTTTTCGGGGTTGCTGTTGTTCTTCAGTACCACAATCATAAACCAAAGCTCCTTAAAATTTTGATTAAAAAAATGGATTCCGCCGGTGAATTCACCGCAGAACCCATAAATTCTCTAATTTACTGTCAGGTTGTTTTTGCTGCAAGCGAAATCACTTTTATTTTGTTCTCCGAAAAGAAAAAATAAAAGCTAAAATATATTGCCGCAAACAAAATAACGTTCATTAGTATTGGTTAATCCTTTTTGAATGATTTGCTAAATAATAGCATATTAAATATCGTTTGTCAATAGCTTATTTATGTTTTGCTGGAAAATATCTTTAGCATGGTTGATTTTTGACTTAACAGCAGCAAAAAACCGTCCAGCAAAGGACGGTTTTAAAACAGATTAGCTCATAAGTATCTACGGCAGCATGGAAAGGAAGGTGCTGTCCGCCATTGGTGAGGTTATAGTAAACCTCGGAATTTCGTAAACGCCTTCTCCTACCTCTGCGGCTCTGGATTCGGTCGTAAAGGCGGCTTCATGACCTATAGCTTCCACTGCATCGATAACATGACTTGCATACCTACCGTAAGGATATGCAAAATATTTGGTGGCATATGTGTTTTGGCTCATTAAAAGGTCGTCGTATATATCCTGATATGACTGTTGGTCAAGGTAATTATGATTCGCATATGTATGACACTGGTAATCAAAAACATCGGCAGTATCTGCCATATCCACCTGGGTTATTTTCTGGAGCCTGGTGGGATCATAATCAGCCTCGTATGGCAGGTTGTAGCCTGACATGATATGGAATATGGTGGCCGGGTAATCAAAATCCCGTAAAATGGGTGCTGCGTATTCGGTGTTTGATTTATAACCGTCATCAAAGCATAAAACAACACTTTTTACTGGTATTGTGCGAAGTCCTTTAACATAGTCCACCGCCTCCTGCATTGTTATAACGGTGTATCCGGAGTTGCGTATGAGCTGCATATGCCTTCTGAACTCGGTGGTGGATATTGTAATATCATTTCCCATCCATTGCTCGGTATTCTTATCCTCATCAAGCAGTATGTGATGATAGAGAAGAATCGGAACAGAATCCGCATTATCAAGAGAGCCTATCTCGTAGGTACCGAGAAAATGCCGCTTAACCGCAAGATAATCCAGAGAGTTAATGGTTCCGCTCTCATCTATGTCCGCCGCAAGCAGATTTTCACCTTCTAAGGTATAGGTGCCCAGAAAATACCGCTTTATCATCAGATAATCAACGGCGGAAACACTTCCGGTTCCGCTTACATCCGCAAGCACCACCGCTTTACGGGTTCCCTCGGTGGTTGAAATATCATAACCGGTGCCTATTGTATCATTGTTAGCAAGCGGCACACCGTCAACCGAGACGCTCTGCACGGATGTTAAAAGGGTTTTTAGCTCCGAAAGGGTGGTTCCGGGCATAATGCTCCTGATATAAT
>CAZGJQ010000010.1:0-35176 GCA_964525815.1 uncultured Oscillospiraceae bacterium | reverse complement strand
GTTGTTTTAATTATCGCAGCCGGCGGAGTTTTATTCGCACGCAAAAAGAATAAATAATATTTGAAGAGAGCCGGCAGCAATATGCCGGCTCTTGCTCAGAGGTGAGAGAAAATGAAAAAAAGCAGAGCCCTGATGATTCTATTGACAGTACTGCTCCTTTTCGGAATGATTCCCGTAAATGTGGTTACCGCAAACGCAACGGAATACAGTGTGTCCACATATATTGACGGAGTTAATGTTTTCAGATTAACCGACTTCATGGTTATATATAATCACTGCGGGGACTATACCTATACCAATGAGTGGGGATATGAGGTGGTTGTTACTTCCGGAGTCGTAACCGCAGTCGGTGGCAATAACAGCTACATACCCGAAGAGGAGAATTCCTTTGTGATTTCGGGACACGGTGTATCGGTGAACTGGCTCAAGGAAAATGTTGTAATAGGTATGAAGGCCTCCTATGATCAATGGGAGCTAACCTTTACATATGACAAGGAAACCACGCTTATTAATCTTGAGACCGGATACAATGATTTGCTGGATAAGTTTGGTCTCGCCTTACAGAATTACCGTATTATCGATTACGATATCATATCGGCTGGAATAGACAAGATTGCACTCGATTATAACGAGGTTGTGTCAGCATACGAAGCAGATAATTCCTATGATGTAGAAGCTGCCGCAGCACCTATTATTAAAGAGATAGAGGAGCTGTCATACCTGTGCACCGAAAGTGCAAGCGTGGAAATAAGGGGTGTGTGGATTCGTCCCACCCAGACCACAGCCGCACAGGTAGAGGAATATGTCGGACAGCTCTATGACGCCGGAATAAATATGGTATGCATTGAAACATTGTACAATTCAACCATGATAATGCCAATGCCTAAGGACAGTCTGTTTGAGCAGAATCCGGAGTGGAAGGGCTTTGATATGCTTCAGGCGTTTATTGATGCTTGTCATAAAAGAGACATGGAGCTGCATGTCTGGATGCCTGTTTATTATGTCGGGCACGGAAACAGCAGTAATTACTCAAAAAGCGTAGGAGCGAAAAAGCCCGAGTGGCTCTCTCTTACCAATACGGGCGAATATTATGCACCCGAGGATTGGAACAGATATATGTTTTTGAGCCCCGCAAATCCCGAGGTGAAGGATTTTTTGCTTGGAACATACGAATATATTCTGTCAAATTACGATATTGACGGATTTCAGCTGGATTATATCCGCTATACCGACAGGAGCAGTGTTGATTTCGGTTATGATGAGGCAACCCTTAACGCTTTCAAGGCAGAATACGGTATAAAGCCCTCATATGATACCGGCGCCTCTTACTGGAACAACTGGGTAGCCTTCAGAGCCGACTGCGTTACCGATATGGTCAGGTCGGTCAGGGAGCTTGTAAACAGAATAAGACCGCAGGCGGTTCTGAGTGCGGATGTCGGTGCGGATTTAAGCTATGCATACAGTAACCTTTATCAGGACAGCAAAAAATGGCTGAGGGAAGGACTTCTCGATATGATTCATCCCATGGCATACGGCGAGGGCTATGTTGCCATGATGGACAGCCTACTAGCAATTACCGGCAACTGCTATGTCGGAGTTGGTCTGGGTGCTTTTGTAACCGAATTCGACGCCTCGGATATGCTCCGGCAGGCAGCCGCCATGGCGAAAATAAAGGCTGATGGCTCGGTGTTCTTTGAAGCGGGTTCTTACCTCAGCAAGGGGATAGGAGACCTCCTGACTTCTTCCCTATACAGAAACAGAGCACTTTCTCCCACCTATGACGAGAGAATGTCGGTTGCGCTGCTTATCCAGCAGGCAAAAACCCGCATAGAGCAGGTGATTCTTCCGCACGAGGGCATTACGAGCGCCCAAGCTGTCGATATTATAACCCTGCTTGACGCCGCAACGGCAACCGTCTCGGAGAGCTTGACAAATCAAACAGTAATCGCCATAAATAATGCGATTGCCGTTGTGAATACAATGAACAATTCTTCCGCAAGGAGAGCGCTGCTCGATGATTTGAGATACGCCGAAAGAATCGCCGTTAACGGCTTAAGCGTTTTCAATGTCGTATCCGAATATTTTACCGAGGTACCCACAGGGGCTGATACTATAGCTCTGGGGTTTTCCCCCGGTACAGTTCAAAGCATGACGGCTGCGGAGGCAAAGACGCTTTTAGGCGGAAATACATTCGTGCTGAACAGAAACGGAAAAAGCCTGTCGGACAGTGAAAAAATAGGTACCGGCTGCGTGCTCTCCAACGGAAAGTTCACCTACACCGTGATTATAAAGGGGGATATCAACGGGGACGGTGTAATAAACAGCGCAGACTATCTGATATCGAAGCGGATATTCCTCGGAACCTATGAAGCCGACCAATACCAAACCAAAGCCGCCGCCATAACCGACGGGGTTGCAGTAAAAGCAGCGGACTATTTAAGGATTAAACGACACTTTTTGGGTAGCTATGACATATTTTCCATAGAGTAAATAGTATAAAATTTCTTCACAGTATAAAACCCCTCATAGGTGCTTAAACCTATGAGGGGTTATTCTACAAATGCTTAATCCTTAAGCTCAACACGGCGAATCTTACCGCTTATTGTTTTGGGTAAGCTCTCGGCAAAATCAATCCTGCGGGGGTACTTGTAGGGAGCGGTGTGGTTCTTGACATACTCCTGAATCTCCTTTTTCAGCTCCTCGCTGGGCTTTGTTCCCTTGGTTAAAACTATGGTTGCCTTGACAAGCTGCCCTCTTGTCTCGTCCGGAACTCCGGTTACGGCGCATTCCAATACATAGGGGAGCTCCATAATGACGCTCTCAATCTCAAACGGACCTATACGGTAGCCGCTGGATTTGATAACATCGTCCACCCTGCCGACATACCAGTAATAGCCGTCCTCGTCCTTCCATGCGGTGTCCCCTGTACGATAAATGCTGTCGCTCCAGACCTCCTTGGTCTTTTCTTCATCACCGTAATAACCCATAAACATACCGCATACATTCCTGCCGGTGCGAAGAGATATTTCCCCTACCTCGCCGACATCCGCCGGAGAACCGTCCTCCCGCAAAATATCAATATCGTATGCGGGAGAGGGAAGTCCCATCGAGCCTATTTTCGGCTCTGTGCCGTAAAGGTTCCCTATGGTAAGCGTGGTTTCGGTCTGCCCGAAGCCCTCCATGATAACAAGCCCCGTGGCCTCCTTAAAACGGTTGAATACCTCCGGATTAAGCGCCTCTCCAGCTGTTGTGGCATATTTTATTGAGGATAAATCGTATTTTGACAAATCCTCCTTGATTAGGAACCTGTATATTGTAGGAGGAGCGCAGAAGGAGGTAATATTATACTCTGCAAACATGGGGAGTAAATCGTCCGCTGTAAACTTCTCCATATCATATACAAAGACTGCGCATTCACAGAACCATTGACCGTACAGCTTGCCCCACAGCGCTTTACCCCAGCCCGTATCGGAAACGGTGAAGTGCAGTCCGTCGGGGTCACAATAGTGCCACCAGCGGGCTGTTATTATATGTCCGAGCGGATAGGTTGCCGAGTGAGCAGCTATTTTTGGATAACCGGTGGTTCCGGAGGTGAAGAACATTATAGACGGATCATCCTTGCTTGTTTCCACCCGCTTAAGCTCATCGCTTTGCGCTTGGACTCCGCTGTCGAAATCGGACCAGCCCTCCCTGCTTCCTCCCACAATTGATTTTATCTTTAGGGTTGAACACTGTCCGGCCGCTTTGTCCGCTTCGGCGGTGCATTCCCCGTCTGCGGCACAAATAATTGCCTTTACCTTTGCGGAGTCAAATCGGTAGACATAATCCTTCTCCATCAGAAGATGAGTTGCGGGTATCGCAACCGCTCCCAGCTTATGCAGCGCAAGAATTGCCATCCAGAACTGATAATGACGTTTTAGCACCAGCATTACCCGGTCTCCCCTTCCGATACCGAGAGAGCGGAAATAGTTTGCGGTTTTGTTCGTCAGCCTGCTCATCTCAGAGAAGGTAAAGCTTCGGTTTTGCTTATCTGCGGATACCCAGACCAACGCTTTCTTATCGGGGCATTTCTCCGCCAGAGCATCAAGCACGTCATATGCAAAATTGAAGTTAGGTGTCGGTATAGCCTCAAAGCTCTCCAGCGTACCGTCCTGGTTTATCGTTTCTTTAACGAACTTGCGGTAAATCAGATTCTCGTACTTTAATACTGCTTCCTTAGACCTCTCCTTAATAAGCTTAACCGGAGTGGGCTCGGTATCAGTCAACGATGTATCCGCTGCCTTATAAACTATTGCGAGGAATGTACAATCCGCTTCTCCCACCGCAATCATACCGTGCCTGTGCGAGGCGTCATAATAAACGGTGTCCCCTTCGTTCAATGTTTCAATGTGGTCGTCCAGCTGAAGCCTCATAGAGCCCTTCAGCACCATATTGAATTCCTGCCCCTTGTGCGTGGAAAGCGGAATAGGCTTGTTTTGCGCTTCGGGGGAATACTTTGCGGTTACCACAAAGGGCTCGGACATCCTGTTTTTAAGAAGCGGAGCCATATGCCTGTAATCAAAGCCCTCCCGTCGTTTTATAGGCATTCCCTCTCCGGCACGGGTAATGCTATAAAAAGCAAGCTTTGGGTCTACTCCCGCTGCTAGCTCGGATATATCCATACCAAGAGCAATAGCGCACTTATACAGAAAGGTGAAGGAAAAATCCCTGTCGCCCTTCTCAAGTACTCTGTATTCCTCCTCGCTCATATCGCAGGCAATCGCCATTTTTGCCGCCGATATATCGGCGTTAATGCGTGCAAATCTCAGTCTCTCGGCAATAAGCTTTGTTTGGTTTTCTGTTTTTTGTCCCATATAATACCTAACCTCCAAAAAATAAAATAAGGACCTCATCGCAACGAGATGAAGTCCAAGAATTCTTCATATAACCACTCATTTGCTGCGTCCGACAACGCCGCTCAGCTTTACGGGTGAGCTACTCCGTCAATGCTTACTGATATTTCAGCATTGCTGCTCGGAGGTGATAAGCATCAGAATCCGGTTACCGCCTTGCACCGTCCGGCGGCTCTCTAAAAACCCTTTTCCAGGCTCGTGTCCTCGTCTTAGCATTTATTAATATAATAATGTGTTTGTGTTATTATATAATGCTTTTTTTTGTTTGTCAATAAAAATATCTCTGCTTGCACCATTTTTTGTTACAAAAACATATTACATTCTATACATACGGAATCGGTCCGACGGATACCTCGTCCGGAACAACAATATAAATCACTCCGCCTATAATAACGCTCTCTGAATACTGCTCAAACGAAAAGGTCTCGATAACCTTCGGTTCGACCAAGGTCGTTATGGTTATATTACCGTCCTTGATTACATATTCAATCATATAAGCGTTTTCATTAATGAACTGAAAACCGGTACCGTTAGGAAAGAAGTTATATCCCACATTCAGGCTGTCGTTCATGTATGAACCGCTGATATATTCGCCTTGTTCTTTTTCGCAGGACATCAGCAACACAGAGGCTAAAAGCATAAGGGCTACTACGGCTGTAATTAGGATTTTTCTTTGCATATCCGTACACATGCTCTTTCTAATAGTTTTTTTATTATTAGGTTTCATAAAGATTATGTGTTCCGAGGAAGTGCCTCTTTATTTTTATGTAATCCTTTGCTGTAGGAGCGCTCCTCCCCTCAATGCAAACAGCTCTAAGCATCGGTCCCTCCAAAGTGTAGGTGCCCAAGAAGGCTCTTTTTGCCAGTGTATAATCCTTTGCATTAACGACACCGTCTCCGTTGCCATCACCAAGTATTACAACGCTTATTACCTGTACTCCGTTTGTTATTATAAAGCCTGTTCCTATAGGCTGATTATCGGATACTGGTTCGCCGTCATTATTAAAAATCATAACCTCGCCCTTGAACATAGACTGTAACGAACCTGCGGTCAAGCCGGAGTGAGCTCCGATTAAAAAGCCGTTCTCTTCATCAATTATGAGCTTGCTCTGCTCATTCAGCTCAAGAGGCTCAACGCTGCCTGCGGAAAGAGCAGCCATACCGCCGTTTCCGTAATAATCGACCATGGAATACGACAGCGCCTTGTTTTCGTTATGAGGAACATAGAATAAAATATCCTCCTCTGTATCGGGATTAATCAAAAAAGGCACCATTATAATCAATGAATCATCTTCCTTTGAGGAGGAATCGGCTCTTGTCGTCAGGAAGGCAAGGTCATATCTTGAGTGCTCCTCCTGTAGCCTGCAAAATGATTCCCAACTTTTTATATTCGGAGCGGTTACAATAAATTCCGTCATATTAAAATTATCATTAGAAGGGTCATTTATATAAATCGGTTCCACGGCAGTACTGTCATAATATAAATTAAACTGTATTAGATTAAGTCCATCTGCGGGTACAATGTCTCTGACGGTAATGACAACAAAAACCACATATCCCGGGTAGTAAAAATCCGAAGCATAAACCTCAAGGGTATAATCCGGGTCCTCCATAGGACTGCCCATGAAGTCCGGCTCCTCCCCTTTTGATACCGATACTTTTCCGGCGTTGCCGTAATACTTATTCAAATCATAATCAGCGCAGAATGTACTCGAATGCGGTACCTGGAACACTATGTCCCCATCGGCACCCGATTTCACCGTGAACCAGACCTTAATAACCACCTCTCCGTCTTCCTTGGCGTGGGTGTTTTGTTGTGTGGTCATAAAGGAAATGTCGTATCTCGAGTACTCCTCCTCAAGCTTGCATAAGCCCTCCCATTGATTAATGCTTGGAGCCGACTCAAGAAAATTATCCATATAGGCATTGTCAACCTCAAGATAGTTCTTTATTAAGGGCTCGACCTTATCCGCATCATAGTACAGCAGGAGGTGTACAAGACCGAATCCGCCCTCCGCAGCAATATCATTAAGCGTAAGGGTTACCTCTATCGTATCCCCGGGAACATACTGCTCGGGTGCGTCGAGGATTATATTATAATCCGGGTTCTCCAAGGGTGATCCGGTTATGTCGCCGTCAGTTGTTTCGTCCGAGAGGGTGATAACAGCTCCCGCATCCATATTCTTGCCGCCGATAATGGCGTCCTGCCATTCAGCCATTTGCGGTTCTATGTCAAAGTGCTCCTGAGTTGCCACTGCATATGTAAGACCGAACTGGGTGCCGGATCCAATTGATTTAATACCAATCTTGCTCCATGGAAGTCTAACTTCATAAGTTGTGGTCTTGCTGGTCTCATCTCTCACGCCCGAAAAATCCCAGTCGTCAACCGTTAGGCTCTCACCGCCTACCGGTAATGACCATGCAACCTTGTAGCTTGAGCCGTCCGACATTACCGAAAGACCTGCCTCAAGATAGTTTCCGCTCCACTGCCCCGTCTGATAAGTACCCGGCTTTGAAGCATCCGGAGCACCCGTACAAAGCATAAACTGTACACATGAGTACTGCCACATGTATCCAAGTCCGCCTTCGTGATCCTCGGGTATAGGCCAATGATCGTCGGAATGAACTACCCAAGCCATATAGAGGCTACCCTCCGTCCAGGTCATATAAAAATCCGATTCAACGCTTTTATCCTGATCATAATCGGAGATAAATTCGTCGCTGTCGTAATCAACCGAATGTATTTTTTCGCCGTATTCACCGGCGCTCACGATTCCGTTGATAGTGGGTACTACGCTCGCAGCTTTTATTGTTACCTGCGCATTTGCAGAAACCGCCGCAGAAGGCAGGATAAGCATTCCGGACAGCATTAATAAAATTAGCAAAAAGCAAACCGTTTTTTTCATTTTGGGTCCCCTTATTAATATAATTTGGACTTATTCAAATATAGCATATACGGTACTTTTTGTCAAATAAAAATCCCGCAGCCGCATACCTTTCAATATGCGGAAAACGGGATTATTTATAAGCAACAACCTATAGCAATATTGTATCTATCTCATTTGTGAGAATTTCTGAGCTGTCTGGCTGATTTTCTGCTGTTCCACGGAGGTGGGCTGGTACCAGCCTTTCTCGTTCATCTTGGAGTATATTTCGTTTTGCATCTGCAGGGACTTGTTAAGTGCGCTGTCAAAAGCGTTTCTTACATTTGCGGTTGTCGATTCAACGGTTCCGTTATAAAAAAGTCCGCTTGTGGTCTTTACGGAAAACAGCAGGCTTTCCATAAGGTTTTTATCATCCATTTTTAATGTCATCCTTTCCCCCGAAGGTTTTTTTGTCCGGCAAGCATTTCGGGCATGCTTAATTCGATTGAATATCGTGTCAGTCAAAGAGTTCGATATATTTCATCGAAAATCTGGGTATGCCTTTGAGCGAGCTGTCCGACAAAATTCTTGAGAGCAGGGTCTTTCAGCTGGTTTGCGCATTCTGTGCACTGGGTTTTCATAAACTGCTCGTGGTTAAGGGCATCCTCAATATAAAGCAATTCCTTAGGACTCAAAAATATCACCTCCCCCCAATTAAATATGTATACACATTTATATAAACTATTTAATTGGCAATAAGTGCAAAACACTTTACAGCAGTCTTGTGTTTGTGGTATACTGTTTATAAGTATAATAAAACTAATTCCGGAGGTAAAAATGAGCATAAAAATAAAAGCGATACTTGCCTTGGTTCTTGCGGCGCTAATGCTTATCCCTGCCCTTATATATCTTGCCCTTGCCATTGACGGCGAAAAGGCTGAGGCGCAGGAAAACACCATCAAGGTATATCTTAACGAAACCGACTATATGATGCAGCAGTTTATACAAACTAAGCTGGAACAGACATACCCCGAAATAAAGGTTTCGCTGACCATGAGCCGCAACTGGGACAGCGCGGATTATTATAACAGCGTTAAGGACGGCTCCTATGATGTTTTCACCTCTCCGGAGGGATATTTTGACCAGATAGCGACCTCCGGAAAAATAGCCGCAATCGGGGATTATCTTGAAGCCGAAAATTTTGGTGATATGGCTTGCTGCGGAGCCATACAGGATTATGAGGACGGGAACATATATACTATACCCTATGAGCCCGCCAACTATACAGTTATTTACTATAACCGGCAGATATTCGATGAATTGGGACTGACCGTGCCGGAGACCGCAGAGCAGTTGCTTGAGGTGTGCGAAGCACTAAAGCAAAACGGCATTCCCGCACTCGCCACCAGTGCCTCTGAGTCCTGGCAGAGCTGTATGCTGCTTGAGGCGTTTGCCCTGACCGTTGAGCCTGATATAACCAAGAGAATTATGAGGAAAGAAGCAAGCTTTGGAGACGCACCCTATGTTTGGGCAGCGGAGCTGCTGCAAACCTTAGTGGAAAACGATTACATTGAGTCGAAGTTTTTGAATCAGAGCTATGCTCAAAACAGCACCTCGTTTATCAAGGGAGAGGTTGCAATGCTTGCGGACGGCTCCTGGTCGCTGAACGATAAGGCGACGAGAAGCGTTAACAAATCGGGCTGGTTCTTTGCACCGGTCAAGGATTATTCCTATATAGATAACTACGGCATATCCTCCGGCTCAAGCATGAAAATAGGAAACGGATTCCTAATCTCAAATGATTGTACAGATAAACGGTCTGCGGTTAAAATAGCCATCTGTATAGCCGCCGCTTATGCGGAATATCTGTACCAATACGGCGACACCACCGCAACCGTTTATAAGGCAGACGAGCTTGGCTGGGAGATTAAATCGGTTACTCCCTATTTCGGGGTTGCCGATTACATGAGAGAAACCCAGAGGATTGAATATATGTACCCCTATTTGCAGGATGTGTCCGCAGCGGGTAGCGATATATGTGGTTTACTGTCCCAGCTGCTTAAAGGGCAAATTGACGCAGTAGAGTTTTCGCAAAGAGCCGCAGAGCTTGATGACCGGGGCAGGAAGAGCTATTAAGGGGGGGATGATATGAAAAAGAGAGTTTGCTTTTTATTGTTAATAGGTATAATGATTATGAGTGTTACCGCATGCTTTGGTATCTCCGAGGAGAGTAGAGATACTGTGTCTGAGCTATCCGATATAAGCGAGCCGGTTGAACCGGGTCCCTACGAGCCGTTCGGGATCTATCGGAACGGAGTCTTGACGGAAGAGGAGCCCGATTATACCGAGGATATGAAGGTTATAGAAAAAAGCGGGGAAAACGTTCTTTATACGGATCACCCGAACGGCTTCAAAATCAGCTTCCCCGCCGAGGCAAGACTGGAGCCCGACTTTTCCATATCTCAAGCATCGGTGAGCTTTAAGTCAAATGAGGTGAAGCTAAGGATTTCCAAGGAGCATACCGGCTATAACTTTGTTGAGTTCATGGAGTATTATAACTGCAAGCACCTTGAGAGCAACGAGTATCTTTCCAACAACCGCATGGAGGAGCTCAGGGATACCTACTGCGAAAAATATAACCTTACCGCACGCACCTATAACGGAGTTTCTTATGACGGCTACGGAAAAATAGGCGACTATATCACCAAGTTTAATTATATCAGCCGCAAGCCTTTCAGCAGCAGCCCGGAAACCATGAACAGCTACGCTCATATAAACATATATGTGGATAACGGCGTGTTCTACAGCTTTATGTTCAATGTCACCGATTTTGACAAATACAATTCGCTTATACAGACCGTTCTCGACAGCTTTGAATTGATTGAGGCTAAGGGAAAGAATATCGGAAGCGCTGTGTACACACCCGAGCTGCCCGATTGGAACGAGGAGACCGCGGCGCTGTACGAGAGGATGCGTAATCAGCAGGGGGTAGCCTGGGGACTGTTTTCACCGTACTCTGACTTGGATTATTATCATGTGGATGAGATAGAAAATTCCATAGATTACCGGTTCCCCATTATCATGTTTTACCGTGAGATGACGGCGGAATTTCCGTTGGAGGAGCTGAAGCGGGCATACTACGAGAGAGGACAGATTGCCGAGCTTACGCTGCACCTGCTATCGGGCGGTAACGGAGATGATTTCAACACAAACAACACCTTCGGAATCTTAGATGGCAGGTATGACACCCATATACGCAAATGGGCTGAAGGACTAAAGGAGTTTGAGCATCCCGTTTTACTGCGCTGCTCAAACGAGATGAATACCACCTGGTGTAAGTATTCCGGTGTACAGCTATTGAACGACCCCGATGTTTATATAAAGGTCTGGCAGCATGTTTATGACATTTTTGCCGAAGAGGGTGTTAGAAATGCTATTTGGATATTCAATCCGTTCGACAATGATTTCCCACCCGTAAACTGGAACAATATGCTCGCCTATTATCCGGGGAATAATTATGTGCAGATGATAGGGTTAACCTCCTACTCGGCAGGCAGCTACTATCAGTATGAGACCTTCCGCTCCTTTAACGCCTGTTATGCGCCTCTTGTAGAAAAAAACAGAAGGTATTTTTCTGACTTCCCATGGATAATCGGAGAGTTTGGGTGCAGCTCGGTCGGCGGGGACAAGGAACGCTGGATTAAGGATATGTTTAAGTATCTGCCCGATTATCCCGAAATTAAGGCGGCTGTTTGGTTCAGCTATGCGGATTACGATACCCGTTATAACCGTCTCAAGGTTCCCGCCCGTCCGCTATGGCTGGAGGAGAGAGAGGAATATCTACAGGCGTTTGCCGAGGGTGTAAAGCAGGACTGGGCAATAAACAGCCTGCTGGAGGAATAAGGGTTAACGAAGGAGTGAAAAATGTGAGTGAATATAATATTGAGAGGGTTGTAGTCGGACAAATTCATACCAATTGTTATATCATCAAGGAAAAAAACAGCAGGGATGCGGTGGTAATCGACCCGGGCGGCGATATGACCGTTATCAAGGATGCACTCCATAAAATGAACGCTGCCTGCCGTGTTATTTTGCTCACTCACGGTCATTTCGACCACATTTTGGCGGTGGGTGATTTGAGAACGGCAAGGACGGTGGTCTGCATACACAAGGATGACGCCCATTATTTAACAGACAGAGATATGTTCTCCGCAATCATTCCGTATGACCCGAGACCGTTTGAGCCTGCCGATTTTTTGTTCGAAAAAGAGGGTAAATACAAGGTGGACAGTTTTGAGTTCTATGTTATCCCCACACCGGGGCATACAAAAGGAAGCGTCTGCTATGTTTTTAACGATATTATGTTCAGCGGCGACACATTGTTTAAGGGCAGCATAGGCACCACCGATTTTGACGGAGATAATAACGAGATGGAAAATACACTGCGTATGCTGTATAACCTTCCCGGCGATTATGCGGTTTACCCCGGTCATGAGGGAAAAACCACTCTGTCCGATGAAAGAGCGCACAACCCCTTCCTTGCTAAATTCAGGAGGAAATAACAATTACTTTTAAAAAAGCCAAGCGATTGCTTTTTTGCAATGGCTCGGCTTTTTTTACGACTTTAAATGAGGAGTATTATTATATGAGCAGACCTTTTGGCATTTTTATTTATTAAGACAGTTTATACATCAATTTATGCTTACAACTATGAATTCAAGGCATATGGTATGTATTATTTATTTAGCATTACGGAATTAATACGGAGGGAAGTAATATGTCTGGTAAAAATATCTCTGTACCATCAGATAATCGGCTGATGTAACAGTGCCGCTGTTATTTACATCCGCCGCATCGAACTGCTGAGGAGTGGGTGTATAGGTACCGAGATAAATCCTCTGTACAAGAAGGGCATCCGCTGAGGTAATTGTACCGCTTCCGTTTACATCCCCCTTGGAATATGCCGGACGCACCTCGTTATATAAATAGTTCACTGCATTAATAAGACTCAGTCTTCCGTCCGTTACGCACTTGTTATTAAATGCGGTACAGTAGTCAACCGTGTCAAAGAGCAGATCCCTTACCTCTAGGGGTGTAAGGTGGGTCGCATGCGCCATTATAACGGCGGCGGCAGCGACAACCTGCGGAGCGGCATAGGAGGTTCCGCTGCCGGTGCCGTATATGTTACTCAATTTGGTTGAATATAACGACGAGCCGGGAGCAAAAAGGTCAACATATGTAGCGCCGTAATTAGAAGTGCTCCGTATTCCGTCAGTGGAGGTGCTTGCGCCGACAACAATCCAGTTCTCCACATCATTACAATGACCGTTCGGATATAGGTCAATGTTTAAGCCGTCATTTCCGGAGGCAGATACAAACAAACCATCAAAGCTCTCAACAGCCATCTCCAGGTTTATGCTGGTAGAGGATAGCGAATAGCTCAGATTTAAAACACTGAATTCATCATTAGTAGCGGCATAATTTACCGCAGCCACCATAGTGCTTACATAGGCTTGACCTGACGAATTAAACGAAATCTTTAGCGGTACCATAGTCACATTGCGGTTTACTCCCACAACACCTACCCCGTTTACATCCGCACCGATTATACCCGCAATGAATGTACCGTGACCATTTATGTCCGAGACATTGCTTGTATTAAGGTAAAAATCCCAGGCGAGGCTCAGATTTACGTTTCCTACCAAATCCTCGTGGCTATAGTCAATGCCGGTATCCAATATTCCGACATGGACAGCGCTCTTTCCCGTGAAGCCCTTGTCCCAAGCCGCTCCTACTCCGATTTTATCAAGCGACCATTGATATACCGATAGCGGATCGTAGGTTGCGTCCGGTGTGGCGATATAATTCGGTTCGGCAACCTCCACATCCGCTCTTTTATTGAGCTTGTCCAGTGCTTCCTCCATATCGGTTTCATTATTAAGCGTTAACAGATAAATATCTCTGTATTTATCCTCTTTAAACGATATGTTTTTTGTGTCGCTTATATTTGGGTAAGGAGCTCTGTCAACCGATGGGTGGAAGGTTAGCTTCTGGATATTCCTCGTATCAACGCCTTCAAAGATTGTCTCGGGGGTAGCTTCTTTATGTATCCCGCTTGCTCCCGTCTTCATAGATACAATAATCTCACCCGGCGCAAATTCACCCTTTTCCAGCATTTCGGCGGCAGCTGGCACTGTGTTCTCTGATTTTTCGTTGCTCTGTGCGTTTACCGACAGCAATGACGTAATAATAACTAAAACCATGCATAAAGATAAGCTTATAATTCTTCTGGGTTTCATTTTAATAACCATTCCTTTCAAAATTCTGACACGGAAGAACATAAAGGTCATTCGATAACAAACAATCCAATAAACCTCATCTCCCTGTTTCCTTAAGCATTAAAACTGTCCGGTTAAAAGAAGGATTAAAAGGTCTGCACATTTTCGAATTATTTATTTTTTAATTATTATGACGACATTATACCATATTTGCCAATATTTGTCAATGCACTTTGGCAATATTTTGCATTTTTGTTAATGATTTTTTGGTGATTTAACCGATTTTATATAATTCGGGTTGTTTTAATGGGATAATTATGATACAATTATTTCGTCATTATCAATAATACTAAGAGGATGAAGCGTAAATTGAAAAAGAGTATCAGAATCGCCTTCATAGTGTTCTGCGATATAATACTTATCTCATTGTCGATATTTGCGGCATTGATGCTCAGGTTTGAGCTGCCTTTATCGGAGCTGCTTGCCGAATACATAGACAGCTGTTCATTATATTTTATTCTGAACATAGCTGTAACCACGGTTATTTTTGCAGTTTTTGGTCTTTACAGCAGCCTCTGGGAGTTTGCGAGTATAAACGAAGCTGTCAAAGTTTCATTTGCCAGCCTTCTCTCCGGCATAGTGTTTTATGCGGGAGGCTTTATTGCTATGCGTGAGCTGCCTCGCAGCTTTTATATAATATATTGTCTGCTGCTTTTTATATTAACCGTTTCCTTAAGATTTTCCTACCGAGCCTTTCGACTTATCTTATGCAGATACGGTCGGCAGAGCACCAAGGATAAGCGCATTATGATTATCGGAGCGGGAAGAGCCGGAGATATTCTGATACGAGACATAAACACAAGTAAAAAGTTCGAAAACAGCAAGGTTGTATGTGTGATTGACGACGACCCGCAAAAAAAGGGAAGCCGCCTGAGCGGAATAAAGGTAGCCGGAACAAGGAAGGATATTCATTCGGCTGTTTCCAAGTACAAGGTCAACGAAATTATTTATGCTATTCCTTCCGCAAACAGTCGGGATAAAGCGGAAATACTTAATATCTGTAAAGAAACAAAGTGCATGCTCAAGACGCTCCCCAGCATCTATCAGCTCGTCAGCGGACAGGTGAATATATCCAAGGTAAGAGCGGTGGAAATTGAGGATTTGCTCGGGCGCCAGCCGGTCAAGGTGGACATCGACAGCATTACCGGTTATATCAAGGGGAAGACCGTATTGATTACGGGCGGAGGAGGCTCAATAGGCAGTGAACTGTGCCGCCAGATTGCGGCTCGCAGCCCAAAAAGACTGATTATATTCGATATATACGAAAACAGTGCGTATGATATACAAAACGAGCTTAACAGAAAGCATCCGGAGCTTACCCTTACCGTTCTTATCGGATCGGTTAGAGACAAGAACAGAGTGGAGAGCGTTTTTGAAAGATACAGACCGGACATCGTTTATCATGCGGCTGCACACAAGCATGTTCCTCTTATGGAGGACAGCCCGAACGAATCGATTAAGAACAATGTTTTCGGCACCCTTGCGGCGGTTTCAGCGGCGGACAAATATAAGGTAAAACGGTTTGTACTTATCTCTACCGACAAAGCGGTCAATCCCACTAATATTATGGGAGCCTCAAAACGAATTTGCGAGATGATTGTGCAAAGCTATAACCGCATCTCGAAGACCGAGTTCGTAGCGGTCAGGTTCGGGAACGTTTTAGGCAGTAACGGAAGTGTGGTGCCCCTGTTCAAGCAGCAGATAAGAGAGGGGGGACCCGTTCTGGTAACTCATCCCGATATTATCCGGTATTTTATGACCATATCAGAGGCGGTATCTCTGGTTATTGAGGCGGGAGCGATTGCAAAGGGCGGAGAGATATTCATACTCGACATGGGACAGCCCGTAAGAATTGTAGACCTTGCGGAGATATTAATTAAGCTTTCCGGCTTTAAGCCGTATGAGGAAATAGAAATTGTGTTCACGGGACTGCGTCCCGGAGAAAAGCTCTACGAGGAGCTACTCATGGCGGAGGAGGGCAAGATGTCCACCTGCAACGAGCTTATTTATATAGGAAGACCCATAGAGTTTGATACAGACGAGTTCTTCGGTAAGCTCAACACACTTAAAACGGCACTTACCGATGAGAACTGCGATATACGCAGGTTAATCTCGGATATTGTACCTACATATAAGGTGTCCGAGCAGAACAGCGTGAACATTATAACCGAAACTATTGCGACAAAAGCATAAAAAAGTAATGAAAACCGATTGGCATAAACCAGTCGGTTCTTTAGTTATATTTATATTCTAATGCTCCTTCACTTTTTCTCATCGGCGGAAGCATTCAAACGACGGTAAAGACCCTCCTGCTCGATAAGCTCATCATGGCTTCCCTGCTGAACAATTCTGCCGTCCTCAAGCACGAGTATAATATCCGCTTTTTGTATTGTGGACAGCCTATGTGCGATCGCCACAACGGTTCTGGTTCCGGACAAGTCGTTAATAGCCTTTTGTATCTCCTTTTCGGTTTCCATATCCACAGAGGCGGTCGCCTCGTCCAGAATTATAACCGGAGCCTTTCGCAGAATGGCACGAGCGATTTGTATACGCTGCTTTTGACCGCCGGAGAGCCGCATTCCCCGTTCTCCCACCTTGGTGTTGTATTGCTCGGGCATTTGCATAATGTTTTCGTGTATTCGTGCGGCCTTGGCCGCTTCTATAATCTCTTCAATGCCGGCTTCCGGATCCGCATAACCGATGTTTTCGGCTATTGTTCCGTTGAACAAAAAGGTGTCCTGCAGTACGGGAGCGATGTTCCTCCGCAGACTCTCAAGGGTTACGGTTTTTATATCAGTCCCGTCAATTAAAACCCTTCCCGCTGTAGGATCATAGAAACGGGACAGCAGCTGAGCAAGGGTGGTCTTCCCTACTCCTGTCGGACCCACGAGAGCAATCATCTGACCCGCCTTGCAGGAAAAGCTTATATCATTAAGCACTGGTGAATCACTCTCATACCTGAAGTCCACTCCGCAAAACTCAATGTCCCCTTTTACCCTTCCGATATCCGCGGCGTCCTGAGCGTTAACAATATCCGACTTTTCATCAAGAATCGCAATAACCCGTTCCGCACCTGCATATGCGTGCTGCGTGTCCTCCAGCAGACGGGCAAAGTTTGTTACCGGAGCATAAAAGAGGGATAAATAGAGCAGAAATGCGACTATATCCGAAACCGACATATTTCCGTTGTACGCAAGCATACCGCCAACACCCACCACAATTACGGTACCGACCGAGGAAAGGAATTCTATCGTGGGATGAAAAATTCCGGAGAAACGAAGTGCATGCAGCATTACCTTTGTATAATGTGACGCCTGCTCGGCAACCCTTTTCTCCTCATATCCCTCCTGACAAAACGCCTGTATTTCGTGCACTCCGGAAATGTTGTCCTGCAGCTTGGCATTAAAGTCGGCTAGCTCCTGCTGAGACAAGCGAAATTTTGGTCTTACTTTGTATACAAAGAGTATTCCTGCCACAATTATAAACGGTATGGGTATACAGGTTAAAAGAGCGAGCTTTGCATTGATTATGAGCAGCATAATAAAAACACCGACAAGGGTTACGACATTGGTGAGCAGTTCTGGTATTATATGCGCATACAGCATTTCAAAGGTTGCGGTATCGTTTACAATCCTGCTCATAAGCTCTCCTGTCTGCTTATCATGGAAAAAGCTCATGGAAAGGTTTTGAATTTTGTCATAAATAACAACCCGCAGGTGCTCCACAAGGTTCCATGCTGCATGGTGGGCAAGATAGTTGCCTAAAAATCTAAAAACTATCCTAAGCAGATACAAACCGGACAATAGAAGCACAAAAAAACCGATTTTTGAGGGGGTGTCCGCATCCTCCAGTCTTTGAACCACTCCGGTAAGGTCAGCAAGTATCCTCGGAGCGGCAAGATTGATTACGGTTAATACAAAGGTGGAGAATATTGCGATTATATATAGCTTTCTGTATTTTACGGCTTCCTTGCTCAACCTCCATAACAGTCGCATAACAACCTACCTCCCCGCCCTTTTCGGGCACATTCATCGATAAAAAAACCCGAACGGATTACTCCGTCCGGGATAATTATAGCATTTAGACCGTGTTATAGTCAAGATTCGGCTGTTTTTTTATAATTTTCCTTACAAAATAAAAAAACATAAAAACTGTTAAAAAATCCCGCAGAGCAAAAAATTGTCCCTCTTCGGAACATTCTAAAATATAATTTGCGTGTTTTGCTTTATTTTATTCGTTTTAGGCAAATATAGCATAAAAGGTAGCATGAGTTTTCGCTCATATGCTACTTTTTACTGAAAAAATCATATCAAATTCACAAAAAAATATGTAAATCACTAATTGTAAAGTTATCTCAAACGAAGTAAAATATAGATGTACACAACGAAGGGAGAGATTGTAATGCGGTTTAACGAAGGTAAATGGCAGCACCATATCGATGTGCGGGATTTTATTGTCAGGAACTATACGCCCTATGACGGAGACGACAGCTTTTTGACTCCGCCTACCGAACGCACTTTGGCTCTGTGGGATAAGGTGAAGGAGCTGCTGCAAAAAGAGCGAGAAAACGGCGGGGTGCTTGAGATAGACGAGCACACCATCTCCACTATAACATCGCACAAGCCGGGATATATAGCCAAAGAGCTGGAGGATATAGTCGGTCTGCAAACCGATGAACCGCTCAAGAGAGCTATTATGCCCTTCGGTGGAATCAGAATGGTCAGGAGCTCCCTCGCCGCATACGGCAGAGAAATGGATTATGGCGTCGAAAAGATATTTGAATACAGAAAGACCCACAACGACGGGGTTTTTGACGCATATACCGAGGACATGAAAAAAGCCCGCCGTAGCGGAATCATAACCGGACTGCCCGATTCCTACGGCAGGGGCAGAATAATAGGCGATTACCGCAGAGTGGCTCTTTACGGTGTCGATTATCTTATAGAGCAAAAAAAGCAGGCTAAGGATGAGCTTGTCTTTGACCTTATCAGCGAGGATATTATACGGCAGCGCGAGGAGATCTCCGAGCAGATACGCGCGCTCGAGGAGCTTGGGGAAATGGCGGCAGCTTACGGAATTGATATTTCCAAGCCCGCAAGCGATATAAAAGAAGCGATACAATGGCTGTACTTCGGGTATCTTGCCGCAATAAAGGATCAGAACGGAGCGGCAATGTCGCTCGGCAGAGTATCAACCTTTTTAGATATATATTCCGAGAGGGATCTTGAGAGCGGCAGATACACCGAGAGCGAGATTCAGCAGTTTGTCGATCACTTTGTGATTAAGCTGCGTTTGGTCCGGTTTTTGCGCACACCGGGATATGACGAGCTTTTTTCCGGAGACCCTACCTGGGTTACCGAAGCGCTGGGCGGAATGTGCATAGATGGCAGGCATATGGTAACAAAAATGACCTATCGCTTTATGCATACCCTTATCAATCTCGGAGCAGCACCCGAGCCTAATATGACGGTTCTGTGGAGCGTTCGGCTGCCGGACAGCTTCAAGCGCTTCTGCGCCCGTCTTTCGGTTGAGACCTCCTCGATACAGTATGAGAACGACGACCTTATGCGTATAGATTACGGGGATGATTACGGAATTGCCTGCTGCGTTTCCGCAATGAAGATCGGAAAAATGATGCAGTTCTTCGGAGCCCGTGCTAATTTAGCAAAAGCGCTGCTGTATGCCTTAAACGGCGGCAAGGACGAGTACAGCGGTGAGCAGGTCGGTCCCGAAATGGCTCTTATTGAGTCAGACGAGACACTGGACTTCGACGAGGTTTGGCGTAAGTATGACCAGATATGCAACTGGCTCTCCCGCCTTTATATAAACACCCTTAACATCATTCATTATATGCATGACAAATACAGCTATGAGCGTATTCAGATGGCTCTGCACGACGAGGAGATATTCATAACCTCCGCCTGCGGACTTGCCGGACTCTCGGTGGTTGTGGATTCGCTTTCCGCCATAAAGTATGCCAAGGTGCATCCCGTTCGCAATTCGGACGGGCTTACCGTCGATTTTGAAATAGAAGGGGATTACCCTAAGTTCGGTAACAACGACCTCAGAGCGGACAGCATTGCCCGGGAGGTTGTGGAGCACTTTATGAAAAAGCTCTACAAGCGCCGCACCTACAGGCAATCAAAGCCGACCATGTCTATTCTGACCATAACCTCAAATGTCGTTTACGGGAAAAAGACCGGAGCAACACCGGACGGCAGAAAGGGTGGCGAGCCCTTTGCGCCGGGTGCAAACCCAATGCACGGCAGGGATTCCAACGGCTGCGTCGCCTCCATGATGTCGGTGGCGTCTCTTCCGTACGAATACGCAAAGGACGGTATTTCCTATACCTTCTCCATTGTACCGAACGCACTCGGCAGGGAGCCGGAGCAGCAAATTGCAAATTTAGCTTCCCTTATGGACGGTTATTTTACGGAGGGTGGTCATCATATAAATATAAACGTAATAAACCGTGAGGTTCTGTTGGATGCGATGGAGCATCCCGAGCTATATCCGCAGCTTACCATAAGAGTTTCGGGTTATGCTGTAAACTTCGTCAAGCTGACCAGAGAGCAGCAGCTGGACGTTATACATCGCACATTCCATACCCGCTTTTAATAATAAAGAGGTGAACTCTTAATGCAGAGCGAGACAAAGGGTCGTATACATTCTGTCGAGACCTTCGGAGCGGTTGACGGTCCGGGGGTAAGGTTCGTCGTGTTTTTCCAGGGTTGTTCGCTGCGTTGTATTTATTGCCATAATCCCGATTCATGGAATGCGAAAGGCGGGGATGAAATATCCGCAGACCAGCTTATGTCTCAGATTCTTAGGTATAAGAGCTTCATAAAGAACGGCGGTGTTACTCTCTCGGGCGGCGAGCCGCTCATGCAGAGCGCTTTTGCCGAGCGTCTTATAACGCTGTGCAGGCAGAATGAGCTCCATACCGCCATAGATACCTCGGGCTGCATACCCCTGTCGGTATGCAAAGGTGCGGTTGATAGTGCCGATTTAATTCTGCTGGATATAAAAGCGATAGACAGCTCTCTTTCAACCGAGCTGAGCGGAACAAGCTCTGAGAATGCAATAAATCTTCTCATACACTGCGAGGAAACAGGAAAAAGCGTTTGGATTCGTCATGTTTTGCTGCCCGGCTGGACTCTGGACACCGACCATGCACACCGTATGGGGAGCTTCCTTAAGGATTTTCGGTGCGTGGAGCTTGTGGAGCTGCTGCCCTTTCATAAAATCGGGGAGTACAAATGGGAGATGCTGGGACTGGATTACAAGCTGACCGAGGTGCAGCCTCCAGAACCTGATAAGGTACGGGAAATAAAGGAGATTCTGAGTTCATACGGACTTAAAGCATAAATAATATACGGCGGGTTATATCACCCGCCGTAGCTTATTCGGTAAAATTACTTCTTTATACCCAGCTTTCTGTCCAGCCGCTCTCGTCATCCGAGGGCTCTACATAGGGAACAATATAATCAATGTTCATGTTATAGCTGCCCAGTGCATGTCTTTTTACCATGAGATACCTTACCGCCTTTATTCTGCTCTGCTCCTCACCCATCGCAGCAATAAGGTTGGCACCTCCCGTTATTTCGTATGTGCCGAGGTAATGCCTTTTGATTTGCAAATAATCCTTTGAATCCAAAATGCCGTCCCCGTTTACATCCCCCGCAACAACCGCCACAAAGGAGTTGCCGTTAAGCGAAATTGTAAAACCGGAGCCTATATAGGTGTTGCTGCCCGGCTGCACTCTGTTCCCCTGACGATTATATACATCTAAAATCGTTCTCGGGGGTAACGCTTCCAAAAGTGCATTAAAGTTTGTCTTTTCGGGTATTCCGAAAATATAGTCACCCTTTACCGTAGGCTGGAAGGTCATAGTTTCCACAGCCAATGAAGGTATGACGCAAAGAACGCTTACTGTGATCACAACCGCTAAAATGACCGCAGTAATTTTTTTTGAACCTTTCATGATTTCCCTCCGTTTTTTATTAATGATTTTTTATAATTACATCGCTTGTTAATTATACCTCAATCCATTTGCCGGGAGAAGAAAGTGCTTTGTTACCGGCTTCGATTATTCCCATAATCGCAACCGTTTCGTCGTGCTTTGCCTTGATATCGCCTGTCATAAAGAAATCGCATAGCTCCCGCATAAAGCTCGGGAAATAATCGCTCAGCTTGGGCAGTAGCTTTGTCTTACCGTCCGCATAGTTAACCGTCATATTAAAATCAACGCCCGTCCAGCCGTAATGGCTCATAACCGCACGGCGGTCGCCCTCAAACTCTATGACCATGGACTCGTACTTACCGCTGCCCACCGACATAATGCGCTTAACATCGCTGCCCATCATAATTACAATTGGCTCTATTTGGTGAATTGAGTAAGTATCAAAGTTTCCCGGTCCTCTGGAATTAATAAACACAATGTTATCCCGCTCCACATCACCAAGCTCGGTGGAGAAGCGCAGCGCTGAGCTGGAGAAGAAGGGGGTTCCGCTTTCCTGTGCTATCGCAACCAATTTCTCCGCTATTTCCTTTGACGGAGCAAAGGTCTTGTCCACATATACTCTTTTACCGCTTCTGAGCGGCTTCTGACACAAATCCCAATGCCTCTCGGGAAAGTCTGGAGAGAGCACAATCAGACAATCGCTCCTCTCAACCACCTCATCAATTGTATCCAGCCTGGTAACACCAAACTTCTCGCACCACTGGTCGTTTGTAAGCCCGTCCGGACTGTCCTTCTCGGCATATGCATATGCGACCGTAAATTCGTCCCCGGCTATATCCGAAATAAACTTGGGATAATTGTTTGCGTGCCATTCGTCAAGAAAATAATCTATAAAACCTATCTTTTTCATAACATATGTCCCTTTATATCTTTGATTTAAGAAAGTCAGCCGCCTTCTTTATGTCCTCGTACGGATTGTCCCCGCACTCCCTCTCGATGGTCAAAAATCCGTCAAACCCTATTTCGGACAGTGCGTTGAGATACTTGTCGAACTCAACCTTACCCTCTCCGAGCGGAACCTCAAGGAAATAATCGGACATTCTAAGGTCCTCAATACCGCCCTCCGCAAAGAAGTTATAAATCCTTCTCGGCTCGGTCTTTTTTATCATAACGCCGTCCTTGGCGTGGGTATGCACTATATAATCCTTAAGGGTATAAACCGCTTCCACGGGATCGTCGTCTGTAACCATTATGAGGTTTGCGGGGTCGAGGTTTACACCTATTCCCTTGCTATCCACGTCCTCAATAAAGCTGCGGAGCAGAGCGGCTCTTTCCGGTCCGGTCTCAATGGCAAAGGTAACTCCTATGGATGCGGCATAATCTCCGATATCCTTGCAGGCCGTCTTCATAATCGAATACAGCTCGCTTCCCTTTTCCTCCGGAACCACGCCGATATGGGTGGTAACCACGCTTGTGCCCAGCTTAACCGCCAAATCGGCAACAGCCTTGCTGGCGGGAACCTTCCACTCGTTTTCCTCGTGAGTCTCAAAGCCGTGTCCGCCGAAATCTCCGCATACAGCCGATACCACAAGTCCCCTGTCCTTCAAGAGCTTATTTACTTTAGCAACCTTTTCATCATTAAATGACGAATAAATCATTTCTCCTTCGACCACATAGAGCTGAATGCCCTGTGCGCCGACCTCGACTGCCTTGTCCAATGCCTGCTCAAAAGGCAGCTTAAATGAATCTGTCATTACTCCAATCTTGAATCTCTTGCTCATAGAAAACCCTTTCTTGAATATCTTTTATCCGAAAAGGAAGCTGAAAAATGCTCCCCCTATTATGCCAATGGTAAATAACGTTACTATTACGGCCGCTATAAGAACACCCAAAATTATCGGAATAATGGATCTCTTAAGACTCAGGTTGAGGGTTATCGCAACCAAACAGCCTGTCCACGCTCCCGTCCCGGGAAGCGGTATTGCCACAAATGCAAGCAGACCCCAGAACAAAACCCTGTGCATTTTAGCTACCTTTCGCTCTCCGAGCGACAATATCCACCTGAACGGCTTACCCAGCCTCTCAAGCCCGGCAAAATATCTCAGAATCCTGCCGCCGAACAAAATTATAAACGGAACGGGAAGCAAATTACCGATTATGGCGGCCGCAACACAAACACCAACGTCCATTTTTAACAGCTCTATGCCTATCGGTATCGCACCTCTGAGTTCTATTACCGGAAGCATACTTATTAAAACAACATATAGAATATCCGCCATTATTTTTCCTTTACATAAACATCTATAGTAGCATTATAATACATTCTTTGGTAATAATCAATAGTTTTTTTGTCTAAATTCCGTTCTCCTTCATATATTTTTTAATTTTTTCGAGCGCACCCTTCTCAAGACGGGACACATAAGAACGGGAAATCTCCAGCAGCGCAGCTACCTCACGCTGCGCAAAGGTTCGTCCGCTGCCGCATAATCCGTAGCGCAGCATTATTATGGAGCGCTCCCTTTCGTTCAGGGATTTTTGTATTGCTTTGTATACCAGTGCGCTCTTTATTTTTATATCGAGTATTTCCACAATATCATCGTCGCTTGATATTATATCCATATATGTAAGAGGGTTTCCGTCCTTGTCAATGTCAACCGCATCGTTAATAGAGGTCTCGTTTGAATGCTTTTTCTGAGAGCGAAAATACATAAGTATTTCGTTTTGCAAGCATTTACCCGCATAGGTGGCAAACCTTGCACCGTTCATAATATCAAAGGAATCAATCGCCTTTATAAGACCAATGGTTCCTATTGATATCAGATCCTCCTGCTCCTTATGGGTGGTATAATATTTCTTTACTATATGTGCCACCAAACGAAGATTGTGCTCTATGAGCCTGTTCCTCGCATCCGTGTCTCCCTGCCTGCACAGACGAAAAAGCCGCTGCTCCTCATCCTTAGGTAACGGCGGCGGAAACGCATAGGTGTTTGATGTCTTTAGGAACATATATATGAAGCGAGATAAAAATGTAACGATAAAAGAAAGCATAAAACTCCCATTTCCCCGACGACAAAATAATAAATTCTAATACAGCCGATTGGACTTCAGCCGAATTTGTCGCCGGATTAACGGCTAAAGCCCTTAATCCTATTTTATGCTCATAACAATAAAAGAATCACGCAAACGACAATAAGTAACAAAATATATAACAATACTCCCGAATAAACAGCTCGGGGTGTCATTTGTCCTGGAGTATTTTATTCGCTCCACATTATTATAAGGGTTCCCTTCTCCACCGAAACCTCACCTTCACTGCCGATAAACTCATTGCTTACTCCAATCGGCATGTCGCTCGTGAGCGTTGCGTCGGTAAGCGGATACTTAAGTCCCCTGATGTTTACGCCAAAAGCAACGCTCCCGTTACAAAAAACTGAAATTATACCCTTGTTTTCTGCGGAAAAGCTTATTTTACCGTCCTTTAATGCCGTTATAACCGTTCCCTCTCCTATCAAATAACCGGTAGCACCTCTTTCTGCTATATAGGCGAGCGACTGGATGTTTGCCAAAGTATGGTCAGCTCTTCCGCCCATGCCGCCGTGAATGATAAAAGATGTATGGCCCTTTTCCATCCCAAGCTTAATCGCATAAAGAGTGTCTGTGTCGTTCTTCTCCTTCGGCAGACGGACAATATTAACACCCTTTGGCACTTTCTTTATGGAATCGAAGTCCCCTACTAAAAGGTCAGGCTTATATCCGAGCCTGTGCAAATGCTCATAGCCTCCGTCAGCCGCTATAATATAGTCTCCCTGTCTGGGACAGAACTTTTCTTTTTCTATCCCCATTGAACCTACTATATAGCAGTTAGGTTTTGCACTCATAATATATGCCCTCGTTTCTAAAAAACATCATTATTATACCTTGAAATACACATCGCAAAATGCGCAGCTTAGTTTTTTGCATATTTGTGTACAGCGCAAAATGCGCAGCATTTTGTTTAACCGTTTACGGTTTGTTTACGGTTTTTATTATATCACGGCAAATAGAAAAAGTCGACCGGCAGATCGACTTTTTCTATAAACAATATAACAGACGCGTCGGCAAAGATAGCGAAGGGAGGAATCACAATTGCTCGACGATATTGGCTAATTTTGTTAGGTTTTCCTTCAATGATTGAATATTAAGCTGTTGGATTTTTTTATTGCTCTCATACTCAGATTTTATTTTTTCTATTTCGTTTTTTAATAGCCTTTCCGAATGTGCGTTTTGCTTGCATTGCTCGGAAATGATCTTTTCCTTATCCTCTATGCTGTCCAGAAGCTTCTGCCTTTCGTTTTCCGCATACTCGCATCTGGTTTGCAGCCCCAGCATCTCATTGGCAAGCTTCTCGTTTTTGCTCTCAAGCTCTGTTAACTCCTCAATCTTTTCCTTAAGAGCGTTGTTTTCGGCAATAAGCTCACTCTTGTGCTGGTCAACATCCGTGCTTAAAAAAGCTACCTTTTCTTCAAGAGCTTTGCTCTTTTCATTGAGCTTTTCCTTTTCCCGAAGAGCCATGGTCAGTGCGTTTGACTGCTCGGAAATCTTTTTTTCAAAATTATATACCGCATTCTTGAAGTTCTGCTCTAGGGAATCTAAATACTCAAGAATCTCCTTTTTCTTATAGCCGAAAAGACCTGTGGAAAAAGATTTTTCCTCTGTTTCGCTTATCAGCTCTCTAATCTGCTCCATATCTGTTCTTTTATTCATTGCTCCTTGCTCTGAACAAATTCTCCTTTCCCGAGGAATATAATTAATTTATGCGGTTCCCTGCTCCCGCAGCTCCTTAAGCTCCAGCCTGTCCCCAACCGACAGCCTGCATCTTTCCGCAGTGCCTCCACCCGCCTCAAGCACGCACTTCGCACTCTTTACATACTTGGATACCTTATTGGGAGCTATTTTTTGCTCTATATGCACGATAACATTGTCCTCCGACAAAAACACAGCGTCTATACTGTACTTCATGTGAAAGGTATGTATCTGCTTGCAGGGCTTAAGTATAATACCCTTATTTTCGTCAAGAACCTTTAGCGGAAGCAGCCCGAACAAACGGTTGAAAAAGGTATCGGCGAGTACCGCCTCACTCACGATTTCCTGCTCACCCTTAAGAACCGAAACACTTATGCTCATAACCTTACCATTCCTTTCAGCAGCGAGCGAGAGCTGTGCTGTTGCTATCCTACTTTACCCTTAACCCTTAAACTGGTCGATAAGCTGTATAATAATGGGACCTAAAAGTATTATAAAAATTACAGGAAATATAAAGGCAACCATGGGTAGCATCATTTTTATAGGTGACTTCATTCCCTTTTCCTGAGCCGCATGTCTTCTTGCGGTTCTGAGCTGCTCCGCTTGTATCTTAAGCATATTTTTTATCGGGAGTCCGAGCTTGTCCGCCTGAACCACCGCAGAAGCAAAGCTCCTTACCTCAGGAACACTGCTGCACTCGCCGAAGGTCTTTAGCGCTTCTCTTCTCGGCTTGCCCATTTGTATCTCGCGATACAGAAGTAGCATTTCATCAATCAGAGGACCGTCCATCTTCTCGGATATCTTCAGGAGTGCGGCATCAAAGCCCAATCCTGCCTCTATGCTCACGCATAACAAATCCAGCACCTCGGGAAGCTGATACTTAATGTCGGTTTGCCTCTTCTTCACCCTTGCGGACAAATAATAGCGGGGAGCCAGAATCCAGAGCATAGCTCCGCAAATTATTATGAGCATTTTTACGGCGGGGTCTATGCTCAGAGCGAGAGCCGTGAAAAAGGCGATTAGCAGAATAGGCGCGGTTACGACGTTTTTTATAAACGAATATTCGTCTGCGGAGAGCATAATTCCCGCATACCGTAAATCCTTTTCCAGCGTGGAGCTATTTTGCTTTTTGTTCTTTGTCTTTATTCTTTTGGAAAGAAACTCGGTTATATTCTTTATCTGCGGGGCAAAAAACCTTTTGTATATGGATAAATCCAGCTCGTTAAATATCTCTTTTTTCTTGTGGACAACAAGGTTCAGCCGTTTATTTTTTATATCTATTCGCTTTCCTATCGGGGACAGCAGAATAGAAAAAACACAAAAAGCAAGCGCCGAAACCGATATTACAAGCAGCTCCATTTTTTATGACCATTCCTTTCGGTAGTGAAGCTTTAAGGATTTACCCTTTAGAATTAGCTCCTCAATACTTAATGGTTATTATCTTTTTCACCATCAAAAAACCAATCAGCTCCATAACAGCTCCAACAGCTAAAAGTATGCGTCCGACATTGTTTTGTATAAATGAAATCATATAATCCGGATTAAGCATAAATATTATAAGTCCCAGCCCTATGGGCAAAAATCCGATTACAAATCCGGACGCTCTGCCCGTCGCTGTAAGCACCTTTATTTCTCCTTTAAGCTTGATTCTGGATTTGATTGTTTCGGATATGTTCTGCAATATCTCCGAAAGGTTTCCCCCCACCTGTCTTTGGATGTTTATTGCGGAAACCGCCATCATAAGGTCATAGCTCCCTATTCTGTCCACCATGGAGTTAAGCGCTTTTTCAAGCGAGGTTCCGTACTTCATCTCTGTGCATACTCTCAAAAACTCCTTGGATATAGGCTCGCTCATTTCGGTGCTGATATTATCGAATGCCTGTCCGAGCGTCAGCCCGGAACGCAAGCAATTACACAATATAACAAGAGCATCCCCGAGCTGGCTCTCAAAAGCCTCAACCCTCTTTTTTTTCTGCTTGTTTATATACATGGGAGGAATAATTATTCCGATTACGGCAAATATCACGGCAAGGGGTGCGCTCCCGGACAGCAGAGCGATAATACCGGACGGAACAAAGCTTACAACAAGCCATATCGTGACAAACTCCTCTACCCTCATCAGGATTCCCGCCGTCTGAAGATCGGTCGCCAAGGTCTGGCTCAGCTTAATCTTGCGCTTTGCTTCCTTCCTTGATTTTTTTGCCTTGGGCTGGTATTCCTTCTTTCCCTCGTCTGTTGAAAAAAACTTTTCCATCCGCTTTTGCAGCATTATTCTGTCCTTGAGAATGCTCTGCGCAAACGCTATAGTAAGCATAAAAGCAAGAGTAACAAACAAAATGCTTATCAGTATTATGTAAGCGGTATCAGCGAAACCATTCATTGCTGATTGATACCCCGTTTCCGATGATTTTATCGATACACTTAGGCTTTAAGCCGGTAGCCCGGAACTCTCCCTTAAATCTTCCGACATTATCCCGTTCTCCCTTGGTTTCGTAAACATAGATATCCTGCATGCTTACTACCTCCCCCTCCATACCAAGCACCTCGGTGATTTTGGTTATCTTTCTGCTTCCGTCCTGCAGTCTTGCCTGCTGTACAATCAAATCCACAGCCGAGCAAATCTGCTCTCTTATCGCTTTGAGCGGAAGCTCCATTCCCGCCATCATTACCATTGTCTCAAGTCTTGAAACAGTATCCCGGGGACTGTTTGCATGGGTGGTGGTAAGCGAGCCGTCATGCCCCGTATTCATTGCCTGAAGCATATCCAGCGCCTCTCCCGATCGAACCTCACCGACTATAATCCTGTCCGGTCTCATTCTGAGTGCGTTCTTAACCAGATCACGAATACTTATCTGACCGCTGCCCTCCAGGTTTGCCGGTCTGCTCTCAAGCGTTATCAAATGCTCCTGAAAGAGCTGCAGCTCCGCAGCGTCCTCAATTGTTACGATACGCTCGTCGGTAGGTATAAAGGAGGAAAGCACGTTTAGAAGTGTGGTCTTACCGCTGCCGGTGCCTCCGGCAACAATAACATTGAGCTTTCCCTTGACACAGGCCTCCAAAAAGGACATCATTTTCGGGGTTGCCGAGCCCCATTCCACAAGCTGATTGTATGTTATTGGTATCTTTGAGAATTTTCTGATGGTCAATACCGGACCCACCAGCGAAATAGGCGGTATTATAGCGTTTACACGGGAGCCGTCCTTAAGCCTTGCGTCCACCATGGGACTGGCTTCGTCAATATGCCTGCCTATCTGAGACACGATTTTGTCAATAACATTAAGTAAATGCTCGTTGTTTCTGAACCTGAGCGAGGACAGGAACACCTTACCCTTTTTTTCTATAAACACCTTATCAGGTCCGTTTACCATTATCTCGGACACATCCGAGTCCTTCAGCAAATCCTCAATGGGACCGTAACCCATTATGTCATTAAAAACATCCTCTATTATCTTAAGGCGCTCGGTTTTGCCTATATGTCCGCCTTCCTCTTCCGTCGATTGAGAAATAAGCTTCCTTACAAGCGCTTCCTCAACATCCGCCTGCTTCTGCTTGTTGATTTCGCTGATGACACGGCTGTGTATCGTGTTTTTTATTTCAAAGAACTCATCGACAACGGGTGTCTTTTCCTTAACGGTTTCGCCGTCAATGACCTTGTTTTTTTCAATTCTGTCGAGTAATCCCATTTCTTTTCACCGTTATAGCTCTGCCGTATAAAGCTGAATCATTTTTGAAACGGTAGCCTTTGGAATACCCACTACGAACGGTATACCCTTGTTTAGGCTGGACAGTACCGTCTTTGTATCGTCCGGCAAGCAAATCCTTGCTTCCAAATTTAAAATGGTCTCAAAATCCTTTTTTGCGATTATGCCGTCCGAGGATTTGTTCAGTATCAGGGAGACCTTATCCTTTTGCCGCAGTGCCTCGAGTATACCAAAGCAAATCTTTGCGTTCCTGAGCGAAACTATATCAACGCTTGCGACAAGGTTTACAATGTCGCTGTTTTCAATAACCGCAATGGTAGTATCGTTAAAGCCGGGAGGTAAATCAATGATTATATACTCGTAATAGGGACGCATAGTGCTTATAATAATCTCAATTGTTTCCTCTGTTATATATTCACTAAGCTCCGGACTCTTGGGTGCCGCAAGAACCTCAAGTCCGCTGCTGTGAAGAGACAGCATGCTCTTAACCACATCGATGCCCATCTCCCCTTTTTCCCTTGACAGCTCGTAAATAGTATCCTTTGGGTCAAGATCCAATAAAACGGTAACATCACCGAACTGTAAATCGGCGTCTATTATAATTGTCTTTTTTCCTCTTAGCGCAAGCTGCACAGCGGTGTTAACAGCTACGGTTGTCTTGCCTGTGCCGCCCTTCCCGCCAAAAAAGCATATAACCTTTGACCTTGAGCTCTTTACCGCCTTATTTTCAGACACCCGCTTTTTTTCGAGGGAATGGGACTTGTAAAGCGCCTCCTTGAGCTCCTGCTTGGTGATTTCAAGAGGCAGAACCTGTCTGATTCCATGCTGCATAGCCTTGTTCAGCAGTTGAAGGTTTATTTCGTCCGAGAGCATTACTACGCTTGTTCCCTGAAGCTGTGAATAGACCTGCCCGGCTATTTCGAATATTTTTCCTTCTCCGACATCATTTATCAATACGACCACATCGGGACTGTATCCTAAAATTTTGAGTCCGATCATATTGTCGTATTCCAAAAAACCCGAGATAGCTATGCCCTCGTCGTCGATCAGGTTTTTTAGGTTAATCTTTGCGTCTATATCATTCGATACGATAACAACCTTCAGCTTTTCCATTATCTATGACCATTCCTTTTGGTAGTGGGCGGGATAAAGCGCATTCTATTCTGATATTACCGCTGCCGTCATTATCTCCTCGTCCCCGAACCCTCTTAGAACTATACGCATTAAACCGTTCATGATATTGCTTTGGAGCAAAAGGCAGTCCTCCGCCGTAACCTCAAGGGTAATGCTACCGTATTCCAGTACGGGATTGTTCGGTTTTTGGTTAGGTACTGAATTACCAATGGCTATTACCGAAATATTCTGCAAACAATAGGCTGTTATCGACTCGTCCTCTTCCTGACGGGTAATGATAATATCAATTCTGTCTCCCACTCTCAAGTGCCCTGCAATCCCGTTTGTGTTATCCACGGTTATTGTAAACGCACGGTGTCCGCTCTTAATCCTCTCCGCCAGCTCCTCGTTCTCCTCGTCCCCTATTACCATAACCTTGCTCAGCAAAAACTGCTCACCCTTGCTTAACGGAAACCTCGCAAGCTTGCCGACAACCGAGGCGGGGTTGGTTACCACAGACTGAGGCACGGTATTTATAGGATAATACGCCAAGGTCAGCATGTCCTCTGTTATTGTGCTGTTCTGCGGAATATCCGCAGCCGCCACCACAACCTCCACCATATCCTCATGTGTTGACCGGTCGGCCTTCTCCTGCAAGCGGCTGGCGAACATAAACACTGCTAACCCTGTTATCAATGCAATGATTGTGGCTATCAAATAAATTTTTTTCATATCGTATTGTACCTATCCCGTGAGTCTGTAAGTATATACTCCATAGTCCTTTTCCGCTACCAAATCCGAATATGCGGTGTTCTTGAATAAGAATGTACCGAGTATTTCGTCGTCGGTTACAGATTCCTCCAGTAAAAAGGCGGCAAACCCGGTAACCTCGACATTCTTGCTGTCTACCATGCGGTAAATTAAAACATAAATCACCTTAGAACAGTCATTATCATAATGCTCCGGGGTGCATCCTCCCTGCCCCGCATAATGATTGCACTGCGAAAGCCTGTAATCAACACCATTTCTTGCAACACTGGTCATATTACCGGTAGCTACCCTAAGTGTATCCCCTAAGCTGTTTGTACCGGGATATCCAAACTTAAACCACTGCTCCAGTACATTAGCGTTTCCGTTGGAATCGTCCAGCACTAAGAAGCCAAAGAAGCCGTTTTCACCCCCGCCGCCTCCGACCTTGAGCTTTACATGCTCATACTGTCCGGTCTCCATTGCGGTATCATAAGCTTCCTCGCTGATTCCCATCGGCACGGCTCCTCTTATTGTGCCTGCGGGAACGGCGGAAACGCTTGCCGACTTATTAATCTCGATATTATCAACGCCGATAATTCCCGCAAGCCTTGTAATACTGACCCGTGTTACGGTTACGCTTACAGATTTGTACTTGCCATCCGATAAATCTCCGAAGGTTAAATTGTCCGAGTCAAAGCCGTCCACCTTGTTTTTAAGTGCATATTCCTTGGCGGTGTTTATTATAATTGCTTTTTTTGAAACATCATTCTCCTCAACAGGCAGATACTTTCCAATCGATAAAGCGATTGCATCCGCAGCGTTCTGTGCGGAGGAGGCGTCTACATAAGCGGCGCCTATGTCCATCACCAATGCGGAGACAGCTAAAATAAAAGTCATTGCAAAGGCTATTATAATGGCGCTTGCGCCCTTTTCGTCCTTAAAAAACCTTTTCATATGAACGCCTCCGCTCAACCTACCTTCATTGTAACGCTGGAGGATAAATTCATTGTTTTACCCCCGAATATCGTGTTTGCAACGATTGTCAGCGTTTTTACCTCGCTTCTTACATTAACTATTACATCTCCGGAACCCGGATTACCCGTGTTTGTGTACAGAACCTCTGTTTGAATATTGCTTTTTATTATATTACTTGCTACGCTGCTTACTTTTTCGGCGGTTTTTGTAGATATTTCACTGTACTCTGCGCTTGTCGCCGCAAACCTTGCGCCCTCTCTCGCACAATTGTTAGTCGCTATCTGCGCCGAGAATATCCACCCAAAATCAATTATGGCGCAGAGGATAAGCAGCAAAATCGGTGCTATAATCGCAAATTCAACAACCGCCTGTCCGTCTTCGTTCTTTAAAAATTTCATCAACTTTGCCACCCTTTCCGTTTCTTTTTGATCTGCTTATAGGATATGCGGGGGTGCAAGGCACCCCCTTACCCTGACCACATGCTTATGCGCTTGCTTCGGCTGTGCTCTCAAGAGCATCGCCTACACCGGTGAACAGATCCTTGATCTTCGGTCCGAGCAATACGAGTGCGCCTACGACAACTATTGCTATAAGCCCGATAATAAGACCGTACTCAACCATACCCTGTCCGTCTTCGTCCCTCATAAAGTTAATAAGGTTTTTCATTTTTTCTTCCTCCAAATAATTTATTTTTCTTTGATTCTTTATATAAACGCAGCTCTTCTGCGATTATTTTTTACAGCAACGGGAAGAGCAGCGTACATATCATACCCAATGCAAGATAGGGACCCATCGCTGTTTTTGTCCTAAACCCTCCGGAGCGTTTTATTACCAGGTACACACCGTAGGCGGTAACGGCTATCGCCATAATAATCATAGCCTGCAAAAAGCCGTACATCCCAAGATAAAGACCTGTTATGGCTGCGAGCTTTATGTCTCCTGCGCCCACCTTGATTTTGAACAGCGAAGGAAGAATAAAGATTACGCAGGCGGCTCCGAATCCCCATAGAGCGGTTGACAATGCCTCTCCCGAGAACTCCAAGGCAAGGAATATTGCTTTTGTACCGATAAGTGATAAGAGCAGGGAGTTAGGTATCTTTCTGATTGAAAAGTCCACAGCGGCTATGCAAACACAAATTATAAACACCGATGCATATTCCGCTCTCTGTATGCTGTCATTCTCCAAAAACTGTATCAGTCCGAACCCGGCCGAGCCCAACGCCGCCCAGAATATAGGCGCATATCTGCCGGTTATAAGCCCTTTTTCGGGCACCTCGCCGTTTCTTGCTTTAATGAGCCTCTTGCTGAGCAGCATACCCAATATTCCTGCTGCCCCGCCACACAGAATCATAAAAATCCACATTTTATGACCATCCCCTTCATTTCCACCAAAAATAATACATATAAAATACCAAAGGCGTAATAAAAAACAAAAAATAAGACCGTATTCCCTCGATAATGGGGAATACGGTCATCGGAAACTATATTCTTGCTGCGGATAACACTAACCGTCCACGGATTTACCGTGAAGTATTATCGCTGCAAAGCTCCAACTCCGCACTTCCTTCGGTGGCCAGGCTGCCATAAACACTTGCGTGTCCTTAGGCCCTATAGCTTTGTGCCCTTATTTTTCAATAAGTTTACCATTATCGAGAAGTTGTTATGTTATTATATTTTTTTAACCCAAGCCGTCCTGAAATCCCTCAAGCCAGCTTAACAACCTCAATGTGTTACTGTAAAGCTCCTCTGCTACTTCCTTTTCTATAAAACGCTCGGAGAATTTTTTGTAGGAAAACGG
>CAZGJQ010000009.1:0-36750 GCA_964525815.1 uncultured Oscillospiraceae bacterium | reverse complement strand
ATAATCTTTTCGTTTACGGTCATTTGTAGAGCCCTTTTTCTTTAATATACGCATAAACCCGCTCGGGAATATAATCTGCGTTCAGCTCTCCTCGCAGCTCCGTCGAGGATATGACGGTAGGGCGGAAGGAGAGCATTTTTATATTTGCATTATATTTTTTTTGCAGCAGTTCTGTCTCCCTTTTAACATCAGCGCCGGAGCGAGCTGCCACGCACAGCGTGCAATTATCGATTATATACTCAAAGCGTACCCATTTTCTGAATATTAAAAGGTTGTCATCCCCGATCAATAAAAAAAGCGTGTCTGAGGGAAAAGTCTCCTTTAAGTAAGCGATTGTCTTATATGTATAGCTGGTTCCTCCGCTTTTTAGCTCAAGGTCGCTTATCTCCGTCTTTTTCATTTCCGCAAAAGCGATTTTTAGCATTGTAAGCCGATCCTCCGCAGATGTGTAGTCGTTTTCCTTAGTGTCCTTAAGCGGAGCTATATAATTCGGAATAACAAAAAGACGGTCAAGTCGGAGCTCGGAAACAAACGCCTCCGCCGCTCGAACATGCCCGATATGCACGGGATTGAAGGTTCCACCGAAAATACCTGTTCTCATTCCTTCACCTGAATTATCATGAGGGCAGAATAATAACGGGCTGCTTCACAGAGGGGCGGTAAACAACAACCTTTCTGCCTATAACCTGTACCAGCTCACAGCTCAGTGCGGTGCATAAAGCGGTCATAATATCCTTAGGTGCTTGGGGACAGGTCTCAAGAACCTGTATTTTTATAAGCTCCCTTGCCTCCAAGGCGTCCGAAAGCGTTTTGATGAGGTTGTCTGTTATGCCGTTTTTGCCTATTTGATGAAAGGTCTCGGTGCGGTTTGCTACTGAGCGCAAGAATGCACGCTGTTTTGTGGAAATCATAATTACCTCATGTTTTATTTGTCGGATTGATTTTGCTTGAGCAGCATTTCCTCGGCCGTTTTGCGAACTGTATCGGTAATATCAACACCTCCGATAATCCGTGCTATTTCATCGGCTCTATCCTCACCCTTCAGCTCTTTAACCCTTGTTATCGTTCTTCCGTCCGCTTCCTGCTTGGATATCAACATATGAATGTCCGCACGTGCCGCTATCTGCGCCGAATGGGTAACACATATTATCTGGCTCTGACTTGACTTAGCGGCTTCGGAGAGCTTGATTCCTATTTTATCGCTTGTTTTACCCGATATTCCGCTGTCTATTTCGTCAAAAATCATCACGGGTATGTTATCGCCTGCGGGAATGCTCTTAAGCGCAAGCATAAGACGGGACAGCTCCCCGCCCGAGGCTATTTTAGCAATGGGCTTGGGAGCCTCTCCGACATTTGCGCTTATCAAAAAGCTTAACGAAACATTGCCGTCATTGCAAAAATCCTTTTTTATAAACTCTATATCAAACTTAACCGACGGCATATCCAAAAAGGAGAGGGCTTCTTCTACTCTATTTATAAGAGCGGCGGCGGCTTCCTTTCTCGAGGCGTTTAACGCTTCTGCTTTTTCGCTGAGAACGGTTAATTGCTCCCTTATCTGTTTTTCCGTTTGCTCAAGCAGCTCGGCGGCATACTCAATGCCCTCCTTCTCCTCCCTGAGCTTATCGTACTCATTTAGTATTCCCTCTATATCGCTTTTGTACTTGCGCTTTAAGGAATTTATTTGCTCCAGCCGCTCCTCAACGGCATCCAGTCTTTTGACCGGGTCCTCACCGTCCGGCTCCGTATAGGGGCGCATCTGCTCAGATATGTCATCCAGCTCGTACTTAAGCTCGGTAAGACGTTCAATCAAGCCGTCCGCTTCCGGCACTATACCGGAGAGCGCTCTTAAGGAATAAAGTGCGGCGGACAACCTGTCCGAGGCACTGTTCTGCGAACGGTAAAGATTGTCAAAGGTCTCGTTTGCGTTTAATATTATTTTCTCACTGTTTGAGAGCATTGTGCGCTCGGCGTTAAGCCTCGCTTCCTCGTCCGAAGAGAGATTAGCTTTTTCGATTTCGTCCAGCTTGTAGCTTATCATATCCAGTCGGAAGCTCTTTTCGTCCTCCGAGCGGCTTATGGAGCGCTTTTTTTCTATCAGAGCGGTATATTTTTTGTATTCGTTGCGGTACTCGTCATATATATCGCCGTTACGGGCAAAGGCGTCCAGAAGCTGTAATTGCTCTTGCTCGTCCGCCAGTATTTGGGTGTCCTGCTGACCGTGTATGGCAACCAAAACAGAGGATACCTCCCTTAGCTTAGAAACGGGAACCTGACGCGAATTAATTCTTGCGACAGACCGACCGTCGCTGCCCAGCCGTCTTTGCAGGAGTAAAAGACCGTCCTCGTCGGGATGAACCTCCAGCGTCCGAAGGGCATTCAAGGTCTCATCGCTCAAATCGGTGAAGATACCCTCCACCAATGCGCTTTCCTCTCCCGAGCGTATAATGCTCCGGTCGCTGCGTGCGCCGCAGAGCAGGGACAGAGCGTCTATAATAATGCTTTTGCCCGCTCCGGTCTCACCGGTCAGTACGTTGAAGCCGTTACCTAAGGAAATGTCAATATTCTTTATAAGAGCGATGTTTTCTATATGTATAGATGTAAGCATAATCAATCATTCTGTCTTAATAGACCGTTGAAACTCTCATACAGCCTAACGGCGGTCTCGTCGTCCCGGGTTATGACCAGCAAAGTATCGTCTCCGGCGAGAGAACCGATTACCCCCTGCAGCTCCATGGAATCCACAGCGGCTCCCGCCGCTCCGCCCATACCCGTAAAGGTCTTAATTACAACCAGGTTTTTTGCATAGTCCACAGATTGCATCGCCTGAGTGAGTATTGCGGAAAACTTGCCGATAATGCTTTCCTTTTCCTTGGCAGCATCCTGAATATATTTATATTTTCCTTTTCCGGAAGCCGTTTTTACAAGCCCGAGCTCCCTTATATCCCTTGAGATTGTAGCCTGTGTAACCTCAAAACCGGCCATTCTGAGTCTTAGCTGCAGCTCCTCCTGGGTATCAATGTCCTGTTTTGAGATAAAATCCAATATAGCCTTCTGCCGTTTTGTTTTCACCGTGGCACCTCGTTCCTTTCGAGAAAAATACAGGATTATATTCTGATTTACATTAGAAACAAAATGTGTCAGCCGAGCTTGCGCTTTAACGCCGTGTAGAACGCATCCTTTTTCAGCTTTATAAAGCGGGTGGTTTTTTTGCTTTTTTTAATTATTACGCTGTCCCCGTCCTCAAGCGGGAAGGAATAGCGTCCGTCAACGGTAAGAATTATATCCCCGCCTTTTTCGGAAAAAGGGGTAACCTCTATTTCCGAGCGGGGCGAGAACAGCAACGCTCTTGAGCCGGCAAGCGAATGAGAGCATATGGGGCAAACGCAAAAGGCATCCAGCTTGGGGTCTATAATCGGACCTCCCGCAGACATGGAGTAGGCGCTTGAGCCTGTCGGGGTGGATATAATAAGACCGTCCGCTCTGTAGTCGTTTACCAGCGCACCGTCGCAGTTAAGACTCAAGCCTACCATGCTGGCTACCGCTCCCCTTGATATGATTGCCTCGTTAAGGGCGGTATATTCCGTAACCGCTTCTCCCTTTCGGCAGGCAGAAACGGTAAGCATCATTCTTCCGTTATAAAAAACATCGCCAAGCAACTTATCCAGTAAATCTATATCGCTTATCTCCAGCTCGCTCATATAGCCTAAGGTTCCGAGATTTATACCGAGGAGAGGGGTGTCGGTCTCGCAGGCTATATGCGCCGCCGAGAGCATCGTGCCGTCTCCGCCTAAAACCACGGCTATGTCGCTTTCCTCAAACGCCTTGTATTCCGGAAGATATATGTCCGCATCAAGAATCGCCCTGTTATTATCGGACATTACCGTAAGCATCCCGAGAGAACGCAGCTTTTCGGTCACTCCAGCCACAGCCCGAGCGCAATGCGTTTTCTGCATGTTCGGGTATAAAAAAACCTTTTTTACGGGCTGAATCATTGTGACCATTCCTTTTCCTTTTTGAATAAGGCGAGATACTCCTTGTTTCCGTCCCCGCCTAAGACAGGAGAGTCGGCAAAGTCCTTTATACAAAGACCGTGCTCTGCGGCGGTAATGCTTAATTCTTGCTTAATGCGCTCTATCAGCCTGCCGTCTTTGTCCTTTACGATTCCGTTTTTTCCGATATTCTCTCTGCCCGCCTCGAACTGCGGCTTGACTAAGCTGATAAGATAACCGCCCGGTATAAGTATATCTGACAGAGCCGGGTAAATCTTGCTCTGGGATATAAACGAAACATCCATAACCGCAAGAGTAAGCTCGTCATCAAAATCGTTTTTTTCTATATAACGGGCGTTAACCGATTCCAAATTAACCACCCTGCTGTCTTTTCTAAGGCTGGGATGAAGCTGACCCCTTCCCACATCAACGGCATAGACCTTTTTGGCGTTTCGCTCCAAAAGACATTGGGTAAAGCCACCGGTCGAAGCGCCGATATCGACTGCGATACGGCCCGCCGGGTTTACCTCAAACTCGTCCAGTGCGAAGGCGAGCTTGGCATATGCTCTTGATATATAGCTTTTTTGTGTTAAAACGGAGATAATAACCCCGTCCTCCACCATAAAAGAAGGCTTTTTAACTATAACGCCGTTTACCTCAACAAGACCCTTGCTTAGAGCGTCCGCCGCTCTGCTTCTGCTATCGAAAAAGCCTCTGAGCTGTAAAAAAACATCAAGCCGATACTTCATCTTTAACAATCTGTGCGACTTCGGCGGCTATCTGCTCGGGAAGAAAGCCGCATTCCTTATAGAGCTGCTCGTTGCTTCCCTGCTGTAAAAATCTATCCTCAACCGCTCTCACTCTGGTTTTCTTGCCCTCGAGGAACCCGCTCTGACACAGGTTGGAAACGATAGTCTCGCCGATTCCCCCCGCCTTAATACCCTCCTCAAGAATATAAACGCTTTCCGTATCTCCGGACAGCATGGAGAGCTTGCGGTAATTGATGGGCTTGATGCGGATTAGCTTAATAATCCTTGTGTGTATGCCCTGTTTATAGAGCTGTGCGCAGGCAAGCAGGGCGTTCTTGGTTATTCTTCCATAGGTTATAAGACATGCCGTCGGGAAGGGGCCGAACTCGCATACGCACATATCCCCGATGTTTTTAAAGATTGAGCGGTCGTATTCCGCGGGAGAGCCCTTGGGATACCTTATCGCAACGGGTCCGTTGACGGAAAACGCCTTACTAAACGCATAACGCATATCCTCAAAGCACTCCGGTGAATAAATAACGGTTTCGGGGATGCTGTTAATAACCGCAGCGTCAAAGATTCCGTGGTGGGTTGCGCCGTCCTCTCCGACAAAGCCCGCTCGATCAAGTGCGAGAATCACTGGCAGCCCTTGTATAGCCGCATCATGCAGGAGCTGGTCATACGCACGCTGAAAAAAGGTTGAATATACGGCAAAAACCGCTTTCTTTCCCTGAGAAGCCAGCCCTGCGGAAAAGGTTAGCGCATGACCCTCTGCAATCCCTACATCAAAGAAGCGCTCCGGGAAGGTGTTTTCAAAGACCTCCAGCCCGGTTCCGCCGCTCATGGCAGCGGTAACGGCGCAAATATCCTTATCAGCTTGCGCCGCTTGGGTAATCAGCTCCCCAAAGCAGTCCGAGAAGGATTTTTTTGCTCCGTTTTTTATATCGCCGCTCTCAACATCAAACCCGCTTATGGAATGGTAGAGATCCGGCTTTTCTTCGGCATATCGGTAGCCCTTGCCTTTTTTTGTGCATATGTGCACAACGCTGCATTTCTCGTCGTTTTTTGCCTCGCCGAGAACAATTTCGAGATGCTTCTCGTTATTACCGTCAATCGGACCGTAATAGGTAAGTCCCATTACCTCAAAGAAGTTCTCGCTTACAACCAGTCGCTTGAAGCCGTTCTTTGTTTTCCTGGCGGCGAACACCAGCCCTTTTCCGATTAAGGGGATGGCTCCAAAAACTCGCTTTAAGCGGTGCTTGAACTTAAAATAACGAGCTGTGGTTCTGAACCGCCTGAAATAACGGCTCATTCCTCCCACGTTCGGGGATATGGACATTTCGTTGTCGTTTAAAATAATTATTAGCCGATCCTTGCCTGCGCAGTTGTTCAGCGCCTCGTATATCATTCCACCTGTGAATGCGCCGTCTCCGACCACCGCTATGGTGAAGTTTTTGTTGCCGTTAATCTTATTTGCGGCGGCAATACCCACTGCGGCGGATATTGAGGTGGAGCTGTGTCCCGCACCGAACGGGTCATGCTCGCTTTCCTCCCGTCTTGTAAACCCGGATAGCCCTTCGTATTGCCTCAGGCTCTCCATACGGTCTTTTCGCCCGGTCAATATTTTGTGTATGTAGCTCTGATGACCTACATCCCAGATAATTTTATCGTCCGGTGAGTTAAAAACACGGTGCAGAGCAACCGTTAGCTCCACGACTCCGAGATTTGAGGCAAGATGACCGCCGGTTTCGGAGACCGTCCGAATAACCTCATCCCGCAACTCCTCAGTCAGCTGCTCAAGCTCGGTTTGCGTAAGGTTTTTTATATCGTTCGGTTGGTTGATGTTGTTAAGAATCAAATCGTCGACATCCTTAGAGTATTTTATCGGCTAATAAATTAAGAAAGAGTCTGTAAAAAAAATTAAAGCGAGCAGAAAAACACCAAGCGTTCCGTTAACCCGCTTTTGAGCTCCCTTGGAAGCCGCAAAGCGCTTTTGCGGAAAACAGGACGATATGCTCGCTGTACTTAACCGCTATCAGCTTGCCCACCGCCTTAAAGCCTACCGTAAACGCTGCTATTAAAGAGGTAATGATAAGAGCCGGCCATACATTCCCCGGGAAGAGGTTTACGGCTATTGCGGCTCCGGTGGCGCCGCTCATAACTCCGGCAATATCTCCTATCAAATCGTTGCAAAAGGAGCTGACCTTCTCTGCGTTTGTTATGAGCCATACCGCTTTTTTCCCTGCCTTGAGCCTGCGTGCCGCCATTGAGTTGAAGGATTTAACATCCGCAATCGCAACAGCCAGCCCTATTGTATCAAATAAAACCCCGACAAAGATAAAAAACAGCAGTACCGGTATCGCCACCAGCACATTAATCGAGGCAACCACCTCGTTTGAGCCGAGCGACAGCACCGCCGTGATGCAAAAAGACAAAGCAAACGCCGTTATAATCCAGCGTTTTTGTGCTCTTTTTTTTAGCTGCACCTTCCGTAGAAAAGAGCTCCTGCCGTTTTTTTGTTCCTGCTGCCTGTGTTCGGAATACTTTCCTCCGTTTTTACTTCGGGGAGGCTCACTATTGTCCATACTGTTCCTTTCAAAAGCATACGATAATATTTTGGTTTGTAATATATGGTAGTGTAATAAAATAAAAAATCCTTGAGATGGCGGCACAATATGTAAACTTTGCGGCATACGGTCAAGTTGGTTTTCCCCGGCGGCTGCTCCTTGTCGCCAATGGAGCGGTTTCCCATTAAAGCCGCAGACGGTATGTTGCCATATCCGTGACTTGATTGCCTTTAAGTCCGCACTGCAATCCATATTGTGCCCGATGCTCGGTTGCATGATCTCAGCCTAGGAGTTTTCCTCAATAACCCGCGTCCGTTGCCTAATCCTCTTTTGCAGCGATGATTTCAAGAGAAAATATTCCCGACTTCGGTAGCTAATCTCCGTCGGTACGATTCTCTATCCGCCATAACCACTCAAGGCAGGCTACATCTATCCACAGCGTCATTTTTATAAAAAGTGCACCGCATGATAGGTTTAATCCTTAATCCGTAGCCGATAAGTGCGGCCAATGCTGCCGTATCATTCAACCACGAGAATAAGGCCTCAAAGGAAGGTGGGTCCATCTCCCGCATGCCATTGCGGGCAGCCCACAGTCCCATTCTCCCAGCACCCACCCTATACTGGGCGTATAAAGCAAGCACAAGGAGCTTCATCGATTTGCCTTTATGCGTATTTTTAGGCACGCTTTCAGCAACAACGAGTTAACTAGGATACTGTGCCATCAAATGTATTATATCATATTTATTTTTAAATATCAATTACCATTTATTATGCGGAAATCTAATATCCGACCGCCTTATCTGTCCCTGCTCAGCAGCAGGTCACACAGCTCCAGCAGCCTTTTGCCTGAGTCCGAGTCGGCATACACAAGCAGTGCCTCCTTAGCCTGCTCGGTAAGCTCGCAAGCCAGCTTTTTTGCTTTTTCTTCTCCCAATAGCGAAACATAGGTGCTTTTACCGTTTTTTGCATCCTTGCCGATGCTTTTTCCGAGTAATTTCTGGTCACCTCTAAGGTCGAGAATATCATCGGTTATTTGAAAGACTTTTCCTATTTTTTGTCCAAAGTCAACTGCTCTGTTTTTTTCGGCTTTGCTAGCGTCGGCTGCAATACATCCCAAAAGACAGGAGCAGGACAGCAGAGAAGCCGTTTTTTTTGAAACAAGGTCGTCTAAAACCGGCAGAGGAACGGACATTTTTTCGCTTTGCAGGTCAATCTGCTGACCGCCCATCATCCCGTCCGCACCGCCGAACTCCGCAAGTGCGTTTACCGCCGAGATGTTTTGTTTGGGGCTGCAAAAAGTGTTATCTGCCGCCGCTTTAAATGCCTCGCAGAGCAAAGCATCCCCCGCAAGTATTGCGGTCGCCTCTCCGAAAACCACATGGTTGGACGGCTTCCCCCGTCTTAAAGCATCGTTGTCCATTGCCGGAAGGTCGTCATGAATCAGGGACATTGTATGCAGCATTTCGATTGCGGCGGCATACCGGACAGCCTTTTGCGGGTCGCCGCCGTGCAGCCTGCAAAACTCGATTACAAGATAAGGTCTGATCCGTTTCCCGGGAAGCATCACCGAGTAGCGCATTGCCAAGATAAGCTTATGGTGATTGGTTGCTGCTTCCGGGGTCAAAATATCATCAAGCGTGGATTCGGTCTGCCTTGCGGCATCAAGCATAGCATCGCTGAGTGTCATAGGTTTGCAGCTTCCTTTCGGTTAAGAACTATGTAAAGACACGCATTATTCCTTGCCGAAAACCTGCTCGGTGATAACCCCGTTCTTTTCGGTGAGAAGCTTCACCTTCTGCTCTGCTGCGTCTATTTTATCACTGCAAAAGCGGACGAGCTTGGTGCCCTCTTCAAACAGGGCAAGCGAGCTGTCCAGCGGAACATCACCCTCCTCGAGGGAGCGAACTATTTTCTCCAGCCTTGTCAATGCCTCCTCAAAGGTCAGCTTTTCCGCTTTTTTATTCGGTTCTTTTTCCATAATTATGATTATTCCTTTCGTGCTTTTGGCTTTGCGCTCGGGCTGTCCTTAAAAAGGTCAACCGTTTCCGCCCTTACACCGCCGTTGCTTAGCTTCAGATTAAAAATGTCGCCCTTTTTAAGGTCGGAGATTCTTTTTATAACCCTGCCGTCCTGCTTAAGAGCAACGGCATAACCCCGTTCGAGTATGCTGAGAGGGTTAAGGCTCAGCAGCTTCTCGCTTTGAACCTTTAGTCTCTGCGAGCTCCGCTCGGTGTTTATTCGGGCAAGCTGCGATACCTGTCTGTCAAGCTGTAAAATATTGCTGCGTAAAAGGGTAAAGTCAAACACTCCGTAAAGCTTTTCCTCCAGCCTTGCGAGGGTCATTCTTTTATCGTCAAATAAGGAAAGCGGCGTTTGCAGCACGGGACGATCGGATAAAAGTCTGAGGTGCTTGCGTAACTCTGCGGTCTGCTTGTTAAGCAAGGAAGCAAGCCGGTTTTGAGCATTTACAAACATTCTCTTAAGCTCGGCGGAATCCGGAACCGCAATTTCGGCAGCCGCCGAGGGGGTGGGAGCTCTTTTATCGGCTACAAAGTCCGCTATTGTAAAATCGGTCTCGTGTCCCACGGCTGAAATAATGGGTGTTTCGCAAGCGAAAATAGCTCTTGCGAGGGACTCGCTGTTAAACGCCCACAAATCCTCAATGGAGCCTCCTCCTCTGCCTATAATAATAACGTCAGCCACCTTGTTTTTGTCCATAAACTGCAACGCCTTGACGAGCTGCACGGGAGCGTTTTCTCCCTGAACAAGGGACGGATACAGTATTATCTCAGCAGCGGGAAACCTCCGCCCCGCCACATTTATCATATCCCGCACGGCCGCTCCGGTGGGTGCGGTGATAATACCTATGCGAAAGGGGATCTTGGGCAGTCTTTTTTTATGCTCCGCCGAGAACAGCCCCTCGCCCTCAAGCTTAGCCTTGAGCTTTTCGAACGCTATATACAAAGAGCCGACACCGTCCGGCTCCATACTGTCTATGTAGAGCTGATAAACACCGTCCCGTACAAACACCGCTATCCTGCCCCTGCAAATTACCTTCATTCCGTCCTCCGGGCGGAACTTCAGCTTGGACGCTCCTCCGAACATAATGGCCTTTAGGCAGGATTGCTCATCCTTAAGGGTGCAGTAAATATGACCCGAGCCGCCGTATATCTTCAGGTTGGACAGCTCTCCCTTAACATATACATTTTTAAGCGTGGGCAGGTTATCGAGGTAGTCCTTTATAAAATTGTTGATTTGAGAAACCGTAAGGGTTGTTTTTTCGCTCATTTGTTCACTATTTTTCCGATAACACCGTTCACAAAACCGACCGCCTTTTCGTCATCGTATTTTCTTGCAAGCTCCAGAGCCTCGTTTATAACAATTTCCTTTTCTGTTTCGGGCATAAAGAGCAGCTCATAGGCGCACATTCTGAGTATACATAGCGTAACCCTGCCTATTCTCTCGATTCTCCAGTTATCTGCCGATTGGGAAATTTTATCGTCCAGCTCGGTCAAATTCTCGCAGGCACCTAAAAAGAGCTGCTCGGAAAAGGCGTCGAGCTTATCCTCCCGCTCGGTTCTCGCCTGCTCGAGCACCTCGGAGGGAGCCTTTTCCTTATTATAGCTGTATTCATAAATTAAGCAGAGAGCCTTTTCTCTTGCCTCGCGTCTTGTCATATAGAAATTCCTTTATCCGGCCAGTATAATTATAGATTATATTGTATCAATATATTATATCAATGCAAAACTCCTTTGTCAAACATTTTATAAAATTAGCTATTGATAATTTTACCAAAATGCGATATAATACAATGAACTATAATATTTTTTATTACTATACAATTGTCGCTTTGGAAACAGGAAGGAATTTTTTTAACATGGCAAACAACTCCAAGGGAATATTTGCGGGCGAGAAGCGTCCGATAGTTACTGTTATTATGGACGGAGTGGGAATATCGGATAACACCGAGGGCAACGCCGTAAGGGCTGCGTATACGCCTACTCTGGATATGCTGGAAGAGAAATATCACTGCTTCGGGCTCAAGGCGCACGGAACGGCGGTCGGACTACCCTCCGACGACGATATGGGCAACTCGGAGGTAGGGCATAATGCGTTGGGAGCGGGTCAGGTTTACGCTCAGGGCTCCAAGCTGGTTACGCAGGCAATAAACAACGGTAGGATTTTTTCCTCGGACACCTGGAAAGAGCTGGTGTCAAACTGCCGTGAAAAGGGAGTAATGCATTTTATCGGGCTTTTTTCGGACGGAAATGTCCATTCCCATATGGAGCATCTCAAGGTCTTGATTATTAGAGCTAAAGAAGAAGGAATAAGCAAGGTTAGGGTGCATATACTGCTTGACGGCAGGGATGTGGGGGAGACAAGCGCACTCGAATATGTCCTTCCGTTTGAGCAGTTTTTGTCGTCGCAGAACGACCGAAAGTTTGACGCAAGAATTGCGTCGGGCGGCGGAAGAATGGTTATTACCATGGATCGCTATGAGGCTGACTGGTCTATGGTGGAAAGAGGCTGGAGAACCCATGTACTGGGAGAAGGCAGACAATTTACCTGTGCGGAGGAAGCGATAGAGACCTATCGTGCGGAAACCGGAAAGATAGATCAGGATTTGCCGCCCTTTGTTATAGCAGAGAACGGAATGCCGGTGGGAGCTGTTAACGACGGGGACAGCGTGGTGCTCTTCAACTTCAGAGGAGACAGAGCCATAGAAATCTCGAGGGCGTTTGAGGAGAAGGATTTTGATAAGTTTGACAGAGTCCGTTTCCCCGATGTTGTCTATTCCGGAATGCTGGAGTATGACGGTGATGCGCACATTCCCTCAAGGTACCTTGTTTCTCCTCCAGAGATAAAGGGCACAATGGGTGAGTTCCTTGCAGAGCAGGGGCTGAGACAGCTTGCCATAAGCGAAACGCAGAAGTATGGGCATGTAACCTATTTCTGGAACGGCAACAGGAGCGGAAAGTTCTCGGACGAGCTGGAGGAGTATATCGAGATTCCCTCCGACATAGTTCCGTTTGAGCAGCGTCCCTGGATGCAGTGCGCGCTGATAACAGACAAGCTTATAGAAAAAATAGAGAGCGGCAAGTTCGATTTCCTTCGGGTAAACTTCCCTAACGGGGATATGGTGGGACATACCGGAAACTTTTTTGCCACAAGAATCGCCATGGAGGCGCTTGACCTTTGCCTTGACCGCATACTCAGAGCGGTGGACAAGGCAAAGGGAGTCGCAATAATAACCGCAGACCACGGAAACGCCGACGAGATGTATGAGACCGACAAGAAAACGGGCAGGGCAAAGAGCGACGGCAACGGAAAGCTCAAGGCAAAAACAAGCCATACCTTAAATCCGGTACCCTGCTTCTTTTATGATAACTTTTATTCGGATAAATATTCGTATATACAAGGCAATTACGGACTTGCCAGCATTGCGGCAACCGTGGTTACCATGATGGGGCTTACCCCTCCCGAAATATGGGAGAAGTCCATGATAGAGTTAAAGTAAGGTACAAAAAATGATTTCATTGATAAGGAACGACCCTGTTTTACTGCTGTTAATACTGCCCACCGTGCTGATTGCGTTGACCTTTCACGAGATTGCCCACGGCTATGTCGCTTATAAGTGCGGAGACCAGACCGCAAAGATGATGGGCAGGCTATCATTCAACCCGATGAAGCATTTGGATCTGTTCGGAACCCTAATGATGTTTTTCGTGGGCTTCGGATGGGCAAAGCCCGTTCCTATAAACACAAGGAACTTCAGGAAGCCAAAAAGGGATATTGCTCTGGTTTCCGCCGCGGGACCCGTAGCTAATCTAATACTTGCTCTATTCGGAACCGTATTGTATTTTGCTTCGGTTGCTGTTTTTTTAAAAACAGCGGGAAGCGATATATCCCTTGGCGAATTAAAAGCTCTGGACATAACACTAGTATTCTACAACCAAATAGAAATGTTCTCCTTCTTAGATAACATTCAGCAAATTATTCTGCAGTTTCTTGCGCTGTTTGCTCTGTTGAATGCGGGACTTGCGATTTTCAATCTATTGCCTATACCTCCTTTGGACGGCTCAAAGCTGCTGGCGTCTGCACTTCCGCGTATGCTTGCGGCAAGGTATCTGCAGTTTGAGTATTATACAAGATTTTTGCTTTTAGGGTTGCTGTTCATGTCCTATATTCTTCCCGGTGTCGGCAATATTATCTGGGTTCCGATTGAATTCTTCAGAACACATATACTCAGCTTCTATCAATGGCTCGTGCTGCTTGTGTTTTAGTATATGGAAGCAATAAGCCTCAAAACAGAACAGTACGAGGGACCGCTTGACCTGCTTTTGGCGTTGATAGCCAAGCACAAGATTAATATATTCGACATCCCCATTTCAGAGATAGCCGAGCAGTATATGGAATATATAAACGGCATGCTTGTGCTTAACATGGAGGTTACCAGCGATTTCATAGCCATGGCTGCGGAGCTTATGCTGATTAAGTCCAAGCTGCTGCTGCCCAAGCAGGAGGGAGAGGAGGATCCGAGACAGCCCCTCGTGGATGCACTTTTAGAGCATCAGCGGGCGGTTATGGCAGCGGAGTTCCTAAAGAAGCGCAGCGACCTTTATTATGACAGATACACCAAGGAGCCGGACAGCGTTGACGGTGTTTATCAAAGGCAGCATGCGGTTTCCCTGTTGGAGGATGCGTTTTTTCGCATTGCGGAGAGGAATGCGGAAATAGCCGAGCAGCCGGAGGAAAAGCTCTTTTACAAGATAGAAAACGAACGGTATTATACGGTGGACGAAAAGATTTTTTCTCTGATGCGTCTGCTTGTCCGGCATGAGAGGTGTCCCTTTGAGGATGCTTTTTCGGAGGTTAAGAGCCGAGGTGAGCTTGTGGCAGTCTTTCTTGCCGTTTTGGAAACGGTGCGTAAAGGACGAGTGGATGTAATAAAGGAAAAAAAACAACTCTTTCTTATTTTAGTCAGAAATAATGAGGATAAACCAAGGGAATAGGAATGTCTGTAAAAAAAGAAACGCTTGCCGCGACCGAGGCAATACTGTTTGCCTGCGGAAGTCCGGTTGAGCGGGAAAAGCTGATCGAGATACTTAATATAACCAACGAGGAGCTCAACGAGGTCTGTGAGTGCCTGCAGCATAGGTACGAGGAAGAGGGCAGCGGAATTACGCTGATTACGCTTGAGGATTCGTATCAGCTGTGTACAAAGCCCTTTGTGTCCGAGCAGGTGAAAAAGGCACTGGAGCTGCGCAAGGCTCCGCCGTTGTCCAAGGCGGCGCTTGAGGTGCTTGCGATAATTGCCTATAATCAACCGGTAACCCGCTCCTTTATCGAGATGGTGAGAGGAGTGGACTCCTCTTATATAGTTTCGGGGCTGGCGGACAAGGGGCTTATTGCGGAATGCGGCACGCTGGATGCTCCCGGCAGACCTGTATTGTTCTCCACTACGGACAGCTTTCTGCGTTGCTTCGGGTTGGAATCCTTAAAGGATCTGCCTCAGGCAAATCCCGGGCTAAAGGATCCGCAGATAAGCCTTGATATAGATAAAATGAGTGAGCCGGATAACGCACAGAGCGTTTAATCGAGTGCAATGAAGGGAATAATCTCATATCGGGTATAAACCACAGGACAGCGGGGGTGAATGCTTTTGGTTTGGTTGTATATTCTTTGCGGCGTTTTACTCTTATTCCTGCTTGTCGCCTTTATAAAGATAACCGTATGTGTGTCTTTTGCAAATGACCTGCGGGTATTTATTAGGGTTCTTTTCTTCAAGATAAGGATATATCCCTTTAAGGAGGAGAAGGTTGAGAAAAAACCCGTACAAAAGAAAAAGCCGGGCAAAATAAAGGAAGCCAAGCCGCCGAGACCGAGACCTCCGCTGAAGGAAACGCTTTTACTTGTGAAAGAGCTGGTAACGGAAATTCTGGGAAGGTTCGGTCGGTACATCAGGATAGAGGAATACAGGGTTAAGGTGCTGGTGGCGACGGACGACCCCGCAAAAACAGGGGTTTTGTACGGTGCGATATGCGGTGTGCTGGGCAGCATAAGTGTTATGATTTACCGCATAAAGAGACGAACCCGCAGAGCGGGCAGGATATATACTGAGGTGAATGCGGATTTTGTTTCGGAGGAATACGAGCTTTTTCTTTCGGTTGCGCTGTCTATGCGGGTATGGCAGCTCTTCATCATGGGCATTACCGTCGCAAAGGGACTTATAAAGTACAACAGCCTCACAAAAGCAGAAAAATCTGACACATAGATTCAAGTATAAAACCGGTAAATTGCCGGAGAAGGAAGGGTAACAGAGAAGCTATGAACAACGAAATGCCGCTTAAGCAAATAATTGACACCGCTCTTGCCAAAATCGGCAGTGTTGCGGATGTAAACACGGTTATAGGCGAGCCTATTAAGCTGCCCGATGGGATTGTTGTGATTCCGTTTTCCAAGGTAAGCGTCGGCTTCGCTTCCGGAGGCGCAGATTATGACGGCAAGGAAAAGGCTGCCGACAAGCCGCCGCATTTTGCGGGAGGAAACGGTGCGGGCGTCAGCGTTACGCCGCTCGGGTTTCTTGTCATAGACAAGGACGGGGTCAGGATGCTGGATCTCAAGCACAGCGAGAGCTTTTCCGCAGACCCGGTAAGCAAAATGCTCAACTCGGTTAACAGCATAATCGACAAGGCACCCTCCCTCGCAATGAAGTTTAAGGAAGTGTTTGCTAAGAGCAAAAGCGAAAAGCCGGTTGATGAGGCAGTCGAGGAGGCTGTTGAGAAAGCGTTTGAAAACGAATAAAAATTAGTTTTCCATAAAAAAGCAGAATACCACCCTACCTAATGAAATATATTATTCTTGGGGTGGTATTACTTGAGGAAATGCATTTTTTTATTTATTGCGGTAACACTTGTCGCCGCCGTGCTTGGCTTGCCCGTGTTCTCTCCCGAGACGGTAGAGAGCGAGCAGCCTGCGGAGCAAACGGGGCAGCTTGCAGATAATATTGCGGTTATAGACACGCTATCGGTCAGTGCGGTAAGGAGCGTCCTTATAGACGCCGATAGCGGAAGCGTTTTATACGGTAACAGAGAGTATGAGAGTGCGGGTATGGCAAGCACAACCAAGATTATGACCGCTCTGGTTACCTTGAATACATTACCGTTGGATAAGGTGATTACCATACCCAAGGAAGCCGTGGGTATTGAGGGCTCCTCGATATATCTTGTCGAAGCGGAAAAACTGACGGTGGAGGAGCTGCTTTACGGCTTGCTCCTGGCTTCCGGAAACGATTGCGCCGTTGCTCTTGCCCTTGCCTGCTGCGGAAGTGTCTGTGATTTTGTTGATAAAATGAATAAAACCGTAGAGGAGATGGGACTTACCGATACCCACTTTACAAATCCTCACGGTCTTTCGGACGACGAACACTATACCAGCGCATATTCGCTTGCTCTAATTACCGCACAGGCGATGAGAAACGATACCTTCAAGAAAATAGTGTCCACAAGGAGTGCTTGCATTCCCTATGACGGAGTGCCCAAGCAGCGGTATCTGTCCAATCATAACAGACTTCTTTACAGCTATAACGGGCTTATCGGGGTCAAGACCGGTTTTACCAAGGCGACCGGAAGGTGCCTTGTAACTGCGGCGGAGAGGGATGGCGTCCTGCTGGTAGCGGTTACGCTCAACGACGGAAACGACTGGAACTCCCACCGAACTATGCTGGATTACGGATTTTCGGAATACAGATCCGTTATGCTTGCACAGAGGAACGAGATTAAAGTATCCGTTCCCGTGGCGGGCGGGGTGTCGGATTTTGTCACGGCGCACAATACAGAAGAAAAAAAGCTGTTAATGAAAAAGGATGAGCAATACGACCGGAGGATAATTTGCCCTCGATTTCTGTATGCACCCGTTAAGCCGGGAGATACGGTGGGGTATGTCGAGTTTTTTGACAAAAAGGGAGAGGTCTTTTACAGGATGCCCTTGGTTGCGAATGAACAAATAGAAGTTAAGCGGCTTTCCTTAGCCGAAAAGATAAAAGAATTCTTCGGGCGGTGAAAGGTCTGCGGAATTGATGAAGGGTCTGGTTTTTATAGATATTAAGCTGCAAAAGTATGTCTCGGACTGCGGGATTATGTCCCGAAGAGCAGCCGAAAAAGAGATTATACTCGGTCATTTTGAAATAAACGGAGCCAAGGCTTCAATTGGTGACAGGCTTAACCCGGGCAAAGATACAGTCCGGTACAAGGGGAAAGTCATAAAGCCCTCGGGCAAAAAGGTATATATCTGTCTCAATAAGCCGGTCGGCTACGTAACCACTATGAGTGACGAGCGGGGCAGGGCTGCGGTAAGCGAGCTGACCGCAGATGCCGGCACACGGGTTTATCCCGCAGGCAGGCTGGACATGGACAGCGAGGGGCTTGTTATTTGTACAAACGACGGAGAGTTTGCCAATTTGCTAATGCATCCGGTCGGAGGGATAAAAAAAGTATATATTGTTACTGTCAGGGGAAAAATAGATAACCAAGCTCTGGATAAGCTGCGTGCAATGAAGAAGCTGGATGACGAAAGCATTGCCCCTGTCGGTGTGGAGCTTTTGGAGCGTAACGAGAATGAGAGCATACTAAAAATAGTGCTTACCGAGGGCAGGAATCGGCAAATACGCCGAATGTGCGTGCATATCGGACTGACAGTTTTGCGATTAAAGCGGGTTTCGATAGGCGGTGTCGCTTTAGGCGGGCTTGAGAGCGGGAAATGGAGGTCTCTTACATCACAGGAGCTTGCGTCTCTAAATAAAAAGCACAGGATAGGAGGAAGGCGCTGATGCTTTTTAATTCAAAGAACCGCACCTTGCTCGGTGTTCTGCTGTTGATTATGACCCTTGTGTGGACAGCGTTTATTTTTCTTAATTCGGCGAGTGAGGGGGAACAGTCCGCCGAACAGAGCGACAAGGTCGTTGAAATGGTGGAGAGAGCGGCAGAAAAGGTGGGTATCAGTTTTGAGGACAGGGATACTTTGCACCGCGGGATTCGAAAAAGCGCACATTTTTTAGAATTTGCGTTGCTGGGAGCATTGTGCTTCATGACAGCGGTTGCTTTTGAGCTAAAGCCATATGCGTTTTCCGCTTTTCCCATAGGTTATTGCGTCATTGCCGCCGCTACCGACGAATACATACAAACCTTCACCCCCGGAAGAGTCGGACAGATAAGCGATGTGATGATTGATGTTGCGGGAGCCTCGTTTGCCATTCTTATTTGTCTTGCAGTACTGCTATTGATTGATTTGAGAAAAAAACACACCCGCAAAAAGGCTATGCTTCGCACAGAAACGGAAAGTGCGGATTAAAATAAAAAATACATAGTAAAAACATCTTAGGAGGGAAATCATGCAAAAGAAAATCACAGCAATCATACTTGCGGCGATAATGCTTATTTCCATGTTGACATTATCGGCATGCAAAGAGGAGCTCGATGAGGAAAGCGGGCCCCCAATTGTGCTCACGCCAAAAGAAAAAATGATGAAAACGCCCGATGCAGTTAAATCGTTGTTTTCTGAGCTGAACAAGGGTATGGGTATTGAAAACTATACCGCAGAGCCGACCGAGGGTAAAACGGCGGTAACTTCGCTGGGTATGACAATCAAGGAGTTTACCATAATGGACTCTCCGTATTTTGAGGAGCCCGTTGGCTTTTCGATGAATTTTTACGGGGACGAAGTCAACAATTCCTATAAGGGTTATATGGAGCTTTTTGTAGGAGAATCATCCCTTCCGGCGGAATTAATCCTTTCTTCGGAAGCGTTGTATGTTGTCGCGGAGAGCCTAATCGAGGACATAATCAAAATACCCGTCGAAGGAATGACCGAGCTGCTTGATGTTATAAAGAGCATAAGCGGCGAGGAGCTGGCGGTTAGTCTTAGGGAGTATATTGATATATTCACGGATAATCTTGACGATGAGCTCTTCACCGAGGAAACAGGAACGGTTACGATTGACGGAGTGGAAATTACGGATGCCGAGTCAATCACCTTCAAGGCGACCGAAAAACAGCTTGCCGAGGCTCTTTTAGCCGTCCTAAACAAGGCAAAAACCGATGTTAAAATCAAAAGGATTATATCCAACTTTGCCTTCGGCGAAAGCGAGAAGGATGAGCTGATAGGCGAGTTCGAGGATGCACTGGATGAGACGATAGAGTCGTTGGAGGAGGTTATTGAGGAAAACGAAGAGGGCAATTATATTACCCTTGTCACTGTAACCCAAAACGGAGCTATAAGAAGCCTTGAGCTTACTATGTATGATGAGGGCGAGGAGAGCCTTCTCATTACCGTGACAAGCGTGGAAAAGGACGGCACACAATATCTTAAGGGAGAGGTCTCCGAAGAGAAGGAAACCGTTTTTGAGTTCTCGTATGAGCAGACGCCCAACCAAAACGGAAGTGCGGACGGAAGAGCTGTACTAACGGCATATCAACCGCAAATCGAAATGACCTCAACTACAATATTTGAACTTGAGGGAAGTAAGTCCGGCAACCAGACCACAATCCAAATAGATATTGAATCTACAACCGAGTATGAGGATGATGAGGAGCTGTACGGAACCTCTGTGGTCGGGGTGCTTGGTCAGGAAATTAGCATGCTCATTAAATACGAGTATGCTTCCGCCGAAGATATAAGCTGCTCTGTCGAGGTCACAATGGGGGATGAGGATGTAAAGCTTGTATTGGAGTTTACCTCCGGGTATAAGCTGCGTGATTATGAGGAAATAGCAATACCAAACGAAGAGGATACGGTAGAAGTTGACGAGAACTTTGATGCTACAACCCTGATTATGAGCCTTCAGGAGAATTATCCCGAGATATTTGATTTTATAATGAGTCTTTCGGAAACTGGTGGAGGGATGATTGAGTTTCAGACCTTCTATACCGAGGATTATGAAAATGTTTTGACTCTGTTAAGTAACGGAACGGGAACGGTATCCGCCGCTCTTAACAATGTGAGCTACGGGGACGGCGAATACAGCGCAGAGCTATTTGACGGAACCGTTATTACCGGAACCTACACGCAAGGCGAGGATACCGTTACGATAGACGGCAACGAATATTTTTATGTAGAGGAATACGAGGGCTTGCCCGATATTTTTGATGCTGAATATAGCTTTGTCATTTCCTTCTTTTCGGAGGACTATTGTAACCTGTCCTGCGACTTTGTTTATTGGATAGCGGACGATACACTTTATCTGCAATTTGCCAACGGAGGAGAAATGGAGCTGGATATTGTGGATAACGGAGACTACATAACCGTCAACGGAATTGATTTTATAATGAGTGTCGTGTAAACAACAGATAAACACCTCATACAATAAAGAGACGGTGCGGTTTTTCCGCCCGTCTCTGCTTATAAAAGGAATGAATACATATGACTTTATATGACCTGCACATCCATACCTTTCTGTCGGATTGCGCTTCCGGCAACAATGCGAACCCGGTTGAATATGTAAGAGCCGCCGAAAAAAACGGTCTTTGCGCAATAGGGTTTTCCGACCATGCATGGGACGAAAGCATACGCGGAGCCTCCCCGTGGTATCAAAAACAGCCCTTTAAGCGGTTAAGCGTCGTTAAAGAGCTGTTAGAGGAGACCGATACACGCATTAAGATTTTTTTCGGAGCGGAAACCGAATATGCCGGAGGTGTTCTCGGAGTCGGTGAAAAGGCGGCACAGGAGCTTGATTATATAATCGTTCCTCACTCGCATACTCATATGAGGGGCTTTGTGCTGCCCGAGGGATGGGATAGTCCGCAAAAGCACGCCGAGTATCTCCTTAAGAGCTTTTTTGAGCTGTGCACCCATTCCTCAAGAGAGCGTTTTTTCGGTATTGCGCACCCCTTTTATCCCGTAGGCGCATCCAAGGAGGCTGCGGAGCATATATACTCGTTTATCAGCGACCAAGATATGACAGAGTGCCTTTGTGCCGCCGCCGAGAACGGAGTTTTCTTAGAGCTTAACACCTCGACGTTCTCCGGCATCGAGCTTAATGAGACGGAGGATTACTTTTACTCCCGCTTTTTTTATAACGCCAAGCGATCCGGCAACTCCTTCTTCATGGGTTCGGACAAGCACAGGGTTATACCGTTCGGAGAACCGGATCGGTTTATGCAGATAGGGGAGCTGATAAAAAAATTAGGGCTGGAGGAGCGGGACTTCAGCGCCGCTCTCGATTATATAAGCACAACCCCGTAAACCGAACGGGTAAATGCCTCCAGTGCCTTGCTGCGGTCGGCATACAAGCAGCTCCGCTCCTTATAGAAGCGGCTCATTAGGCTGTCGGCGGCTCCTTTTGTGTTATGTATAAAAAATCCTTCGAGAAGCTGCACATAATAATCGTTCAGTCCCGACATACCCTGCTCAATCATTTTCAGCTCCCTTTCCACCACCCTTAGCCTGAAACGGCAATCGTCAAGCGTTGCGATAATGGTTATAAGCCTATCCTCGTACTTACAGGCACCGCTCCCGGACTGCGGAATAGCGTTGAGAGCGGCGGTCTTGCAGGAATACTTTTCTCTTTCCAGTTCTTCGATTTCTTCTTTGAGTACCTGTCGGGCACTTGAGAGCTGGTTCTTTCTTTTAAGCAAGTCTTTGGCAAAATCTCTGTAATCCATTTTTTCCCCTTTCCTCCTTCGGGAGTACCCGTCCAGGGTATTCACGAAGAATCACCTTGTTCGGTGGAGGCGGTTGCTTTTGCCAAAATATAAGTAATTTTGAACGGCAGGTCGGACTGAAAAGTACTGCGTTCACAAAAGCAAAGACCTCCGTTACGCATAAATTATAGCGTAAACAGAGGTCGAGTTTCATCCGTTTTTTGTCGGTTATTTTGTAGTATGTTTGTACGAAAAAAGCTATCCGGTTTTATAACAAGAATACAATAATTGCGCTTCTCGGGCAAAAAGTCCTTTTTTTGAACGTCAATTATTATCGAATCACGCGGAACAGTGTTGTATACGGTAAACTGACAAAAAAGTGTTTTCTACCTTAAATAAACCGCATTCAACTCCCGCAGTATTTCCTGCATTTTATTAACAACATTTTCGGGATACACAATCTCCATATCCCTTCCGAACGAGAAAACCCATGCGAAAAACTTGGGGCTTACCTTAACGTTAGCGGTAAAAACAAAGCGCTCCTCGCTTTCCTTCAAAATGGTAATATCCTTGCCGTATCTGTCTATTACCGCTCCAATCAGCTTATTGGAGCAGGAAATCCTCACATTTTCATCCTCCCCACCGAACATGGAAAAGGTGCTCTTTGTATAAGCGGTGATTCCCGAAAGACCGAACTGCATTTTGCCTTTCCGTTCCCTTCGGGTAAGGCTGATCTCCTCTATCTTATCAACCCTGAAGTGCTTTATCTGGTTGCTTTTCTCCTCATGGGCGAGCAGATAGTAATACTCGTCGTCCCAGGTCAGGGACCAAGGGCTTACCGTATATTTTTTGCCGTCTCGACGGCTTATTTTTTTTATCTTCCCGTCCTCCACGATGTATGTATAATACAGGAATCTTATCATTCTGTTCTCCGAAATGGCGGTATGAATACGGTCTATGCTATTGAAAATCCTTTCGTTATGCGTTTTTATCCTTCCCTGAATAAGAACCTGCCGCTTCAGCAGCAGGGTCTGGTCTCCGCCGCCCGCAAGAGCGGCGAGCTTCTCTATCAGCTTGACGCTTTTTCTCTCGGTGATGAACTTGCTTGATTGTACCGCATCCACAAGCAGCTTAAGCTCGGGCAGCTCAAACTCACGGGCGCCCAAAAAGATTCCGCAGCTCCTGCCCTTTGTGCGTATTATATCATAACCAAACAGCTCCAGCGCTTCCAGATCCGCATAAACGCTTTTTCTTTCGGCAGATATACCGTTTGCGGCAAGATGGTCGATTAGCTGGCTCACGGTGAGCATGTTTTTCTCATCGGTTTTTTTCAGAGCGTCCAATATGTAAAGAATTTTTAGCTTTTGGTTCTTTGATTTTGCCATTTGCACCTCCTGCGGAGCTTGAGAGGTAAAAAAGCATAACGATAAACGCTTTAAAAAAAACCTCCGTCAACGGGCAGAACCGCTCCGCTGATATAGTCCGCCCTTTCGCTTGCAAGGAACAGCACGGCATCCGCAACATCCTTTGGTCTTCCCAGCCGTTCGAGGGGTATTGCTTCCACCAGCTCCTCCACCTCCGAAACGCTGAGCCTTGCATTCATCTCCGTATCTATGATTCCCGGACAAACACAGTTTACCCGTATTCCGCTCGGTCCCGCCTCCTTGGCAAGCGCCTTGGTAAGACCTATAATAGCCGCTTTTGAAGCTGAATAATCTGCTTCGCAGGAGGCTCCGTGCAGTCCCCAGACCGAGGATATATTTATAATAACACCGCTTTTTCTCTTAATCATGGAGGGCAGCACGGCCCTGCTTACGTTCAGGGTGCCGAAAAGGTTCACGTCATAGAGCCGAGCAGTATCCTCGTCCTTTAATCCGTCAAAAACGCCGAAAACAGATATTCCGGCGTTGTTTACAAGCACATCAACTCTGGGAAAAGCCGCCATCATTGCGGTAACCTCGTTCTTTTTTGCAATATCCGCTTTAAATACGGCGGCGTTTTCAAGTGTTTGACACAATGCGCTTGCCTCGTCCTCGCTGGTGTTACAGTTAATAATTACATAATAGCCCGCTTCCGCAAACGCTTGGCAGATTGCCCTTCCTATACCCTTGGCTCCGCCCGTAACAAGCACTGTTTTCATAGGACTATTTTGGAGAATATGGGAAGAATCATGGGTCTGCGTTTTATTTTTGAATATATAACCGAGGAAAGCTCGTCTCTCAGCTTGCCCTTGAGTGTTCCTAAATCCGTAATGCCTTTATTCAGATATTTTCTAATGATTTTTGCGGCGGAGTTCTCAAGCTCGCCAAGGAAGGCCTCGCTTTCCTTTACATAGACAAAACCCCGGGACTCTATTTCCGGCTTGCTGAGCATTTCCTTATTGTTTACATCAATATTTGCGACAACAATGATTATGCCGTCCTCGGACAGGAGCTTCCTGTCACGAAGAACCACGCTGCCCACATCCCCGACTCCGTAGCCGTCCACCATAATTTGTCCGGCCTCCACGCTGCCGTTAACCTTCAATCCCCGTCTGCTAAGCTCAAACACCTTTCCCGCCTCGGGAAGGAATATCCGGCTGCTGTCCATTCCCAGCTCCTTTGCCAAGGACGCATGTCTGGTCAAGTGCTTATACTCACCGTGTATGGGTATGAAGTAGCTCGCTTTTACAAGGGAGTGCATTATCTTAAGCTCCTCCCGGCAGGCGTGCCCCGTAACATGCACCTCGTTGCTGTCGTTTATGACCTCAACGCCTCTCTTACACAGCTCGTTTATTATTCTGGTAATAAGCTTTTCGTTCCCGGGTATGGCGGAGGCAGAGAGGATAACCAAGTCGTTTGCTCCGAGGCTTATTGTAGGATGGTCGCCGAACGCCATTCTGTAAAGCCCGCTCATCGGCTCACCCTGGCTACCGGTTGTAATAAGGGTTATTTGGTTCGGGCTGAACTTCTTCATGTCTGAAATATCTATAATCAGACCGTCCGGAATATCGATATACCCCAGCCTGCTTGCCGCTTTGATAACGTTCAGCATGCTTCTTCCGGTAATGGCAACCTTGCGGTTGTATTTTATCGAAGCGTTAATAATTTGCTGTACTCTGTGAACATTGGAGGAAAAGGTGGCAATCACTACACGCTTTTCCATATTATAGAATATTCTGTCAAAGGAGGCTGCTATTGTCCTCTCGCTCGGGGTGTAGCCCGGGCGCTCCGAATTTGTGGAGTCGCACATCAGCAGCTTAATACCCTTGTTGCCCAAATCCGCAATCCTGCCCAAATCAATGGGCTTGTCGCCTATTGGGGTAAAATCAATCTTGAAATCACCGGTATAAAGAATCTTACCGACCGGAGTAGTAATGCACAGCGCAACGGCATCCGGCATGGAATGGTTTACGGTAATGTATTCTACCGAGAATGCACCGACATTTGTTTTGTCGCCCGCCTTAACCTCGTTTAAGGACGCTGTCTTGGTCAATCCGTGCTCGTTCAGCTTGCTCTCCAGTATTCCGAGGGTCAGCTTTGTGCCGTAAATCTTGGTGTTGAGCTTTTTTAAGAAAAACGGAATAGCCCCAATATGATCCTCGTGTCCGTGCGTAACTATAATCGCCTTAACCTTATCCGCGTTCTTTTGCAGATATGTCGTATCCGGTATAACAAGATCCACACCCAGCATATCGTTCTCCGGGAAGGAGATGCCGCAGTCAACAATTATTATATCGTTTTCATACTCAAAGACGGTGATGTTCATACCTATACCGTCCACGCCTCCGAGCGGTATAATTTTTACTTTAGAATTTTTTGACATATATATTTCCTTTCTTTTCCTATAAATATTATGCAGGTTTTGTGTGCTTTTGTCAATAGCTAAAAATGAACATATAATGTATTGTTGTTATTATATGCCCGAGAGCGACTTTTATAATGTTACTTACTTGACTTTTACGAAAAAAATGGTATTATGTAATATGTGCGTATATGCATGTACTATGAATGTAATCGGAAGAGAGTTAGCTTCAGAGATATACAGAAGGAGGTATGCAGGTGCGTATCTCCACAAATTATTCGTTATTATTGGCGCTCTGCGGGGCGTGGAGGTTATTTATAAATGGAAAGAATATATATAAACGGCGGAAGGACGCTGATTGGGAGCATTGAGGTGGGAGGTATGAAGAATGCCGCACTGCCTATTTTGTTTTCCACAATCCTCGTTGAGGAGAAGTGCGTTATAGAGAATTTACCCAATATAAAGGATATTAAAACAACCCTTGATATACTTTCTGCAATGGGAGCCGTTATAAGAGAGCTCGGTAACGGAGTAATAGAGGTTGACCCCGTAAATGTAAAATGCGGAACCATGCCCGATAAGCTTGCGCAGTCTATGCGGGCTTCTTATTATGTGTTGGGCGCCGAGCTGAGCAGGTTCGGTTGGGCGAGAGCCGCCTGTCCGGGAGGGTGTGATTTCGGCACAAGACCGATTGACCAGCATATAAAGGGGTTTGAGGCTCTGGGTGCAATCGTTACGGAGGAGGACGGAGTTGTACTCTGCAAGGCAGAAAACGGGCTCAGAGCAGCCTCGGTTTACCTTGACGTAGCCTCGGTGGGAGCCACCATAAATATTATGCTGGCTGCGACAAAGACAGAAGGGCTGACCGTTATAGACAATGCGGCAAGGGAGCCGCATATTGTTGACCTGGCAAACTTTTTAAACAGCTGCGGTGCGGATATAAGCGGCGCCGGCACCGAGGTTATAAAAATAAGAGGGGTAAAAAATCTGCACGGAGGCAGATATGCAATTATTCCGGATATGATTGAAGCCGGAACATATATGATGGCCGCAGCAGCTACCAACAGCACACTCACCATTACCAATGTAATCCCAAAGCACTTGGAAACCATAACGGCAAAGCTACTGGAAATGGGGGTATCCGTTACCGAGCTGGACGATGCGGTTGTGGTAACAAGAAACAGCACGCCTCTTAAGAGAATAACGGTCAAGACCTTTTTTTATCCCGGCTTTCCTACCGATATGAACCCGCAGATATGTGTGCTTTTGTGCCTTGCTCAGGGGCAGAGTACGCTGACCGAGGGTGTTTTTGACAACCGGTTTAAATACACGGATGAGCTTATAAGAATGGGTGCGAGTATAACCGTTCAGGGCAGAACCGCAACCATAGAGGGAAAGCCCGAGCTACACAACGCAAATATCAGAGCGGTTGACCTTAGAGGCGGAGCGGCTATGGTTATCGCCGGGCTTGCAACAAAGGGTGTCACCTGGATAGACGACATATACCATATAGAGAGAGGCTACGAGAATCTGGTGGAAAAGCTGCGTGCCGTAGGTGCGGATATTAAAAAGGTAAATATTCCCGAGATAACACCCAACGGGAAATAAACATAAAATAATGCAAAAAATGCGGGAAGCAACGCGGCTTTCCGTTTTTTTATGGATTGATTAAAACCCGAACAGGCTGTAATATATTCCTCCGGCAGCTCCAGATAGCGCAATGATTAAAATGGGATGAACCCTGTATTTTCTCAGCACAAAAAGACATGCGGCAAACAGTATGAGCGAAAAGAAGTATATGTCATTTATATCTGCGGACATAACCCCGTTTCTGAAAAAGGCAAAGAGGAAAATCGTTGCCCCGGCATTGGCTATAAGACCTATGACTCCCGGACGCAGCCCGCTTAAAATTCCCCGTACACGGTTGAATTTTTTGTATTTTGTATAAAGATAGGAAACCGCAAAGGTAATGAGCAGGGTGGGAATCAAAAAACCGACCGTCGCTGTAACGGCTCCGGCGGCACCCCCGACTCTGGCGCCTACAAAGGTGGCCGCATTAATCGCAATGGGACCGGGAGTCATTTCGGAAACTGTTATTATATCGGCAAACTCAGTGTAGGTTAGCCAGCCGTGATTCTCAACTATTTGACTTTGAATCAGAGGAAGGGAGGCCAAACCGCCCCCTATCGAGAAGAAGCCTATTTGAATAAAGGACCAAAAGAGCTCTAGGTATATCATTTTCCCTTTGCCTCCTCGTCCTTAGAATACAGAAAAAATCCGAGAACACCGCAGGCGGGGATTATGAGCATAATGTTCACCGAAAGCACGGTCACGGCGGTAAACGCAAGTACGGCTATGCCTACGGATATGACGGTTTTGTTTTTAAAAACGGTTTTCGCCATTCCTATCACAACATCGGCTATCAGTGCCGCAACTCCGGCTCTCATCCCCAAAAAAACGCATTGAACCAGCGTGCTGTCCCTAAACGCCTCATATCCGAAGGAAATGGTATAAATTATAATGAGAGGCGGGAGAATGGTTGCGAACACGGTAATTAATGAGCCCGGGATACCCGCCAAACGGTAGCCTATAAGAAAGGCAGTATTGGTTGCTATCGCACCCGGGGAGGACTGCGCCATTGCGGTGAAATCGATTATCTCGTTTTCCTCCAGCCAGCCCAATTTTTCCGCAAACTTTTTCCGCATAAGCGAAACAATGACATATCCGCCTCCGAAGGTGAAGGCGCTTAGCTGAAAGCAGGACCAAAACAGTTTTATATAAAAGTTTTTTTCTCTCTTCAATTGTTACATCCTTGTTCGGTTTAATTTTTTACATGTGTATTATATCATACTTATCAGCTTAATTCCATATAGTGCCACAAAAAAAGCAAGACCGCTCTTAATGCAGTCTTGCTTAATTTAAATGTTCTTATTTGGATGAAGGTGGTGTGTTTGGGGTAACGGGGTTGTCGGTTCCGAGATATTCCGGAAGCTTCATTCCCGCCATGTTGAAGACATCGTTCATAGGTGGTATGCTCTTCATCAATCCGGATAAAAAGCCCGCAGTGGCGGTTTTTCCGTCCGCAGATGAGTTCGCATTGGAGTCCCAGACGGTTACCTTGTCTATCTTGATGTTCTTGATAGCTTCCACCTGAATCTTTACCAGATCCTCCAGCTTGTCGGCAATCAAGAGCCTGATGGCATCGTTTGACTGACCGCCCGCAGCCTCCACCATACGGGAGAAGCCCTCCGCCTGCTTGGACAGTATCTCGCGCATACCCTTTGCTTCCGCTTCCATCTTCATAAGGATAGCGTCCGCTTCGCCTCGTGCACGCCTTCTGGTCTGCTCCGCATCGGCCTCTGCCTGAATCTCAAGCTGCTGCTTCTCGATTTGGGATTTTACTATAACATCGGCTTCCTGCTTTGCTTTTTCAAGAGACGCACGAGCAACCTCGGCTTCTCTCTGCGCCGCATAGGATTCCTCAAGTGCCTTCGCAGCCTGAATATTCTCGGTTGCGGTAGCACGCTTAAGAGCCTCCGCCTCACGCTCACGGCGGGTTGAATCAGAGTCGGCAACCTTTACTCTTGCCTCGTTTTCACCCTTGACCGCCTCGGAGTTTGCCATTGCGACGTTGATTCTCTGCTCACGCTCCGCATTTGCCGAGCCGATAGCGCCGGCACGGTCTGCCTGAGCAACCGAAACCTTGGCATCGTTAATCGCCTTTGACGCAGCCTCTCGTCCCAGAGCAACGATGTAACCGCTCTCGTCGTTTATGTCGGTAACGTTAACGTTTATCAGACGCAGACCGATCTTTTTAAGCTCGGTTTCCACGTTGCCGGATACGGCATCGAGGAATTTGTCACGGTCGGTGTTGATTTCCTCAATATCCATGGTTGCGATTACAAGACGCAGCTGTCCGAATATGATATCCTCGGCAAGCTTTTGGATTTCCTCCAGCCTAAGTCCGAGCAGACGCTCTGCGGCGTTTTGCATAACTCCGTCCTCGGTGGATATACCTACCGTAAAGCGGGAGGGTACATCGATACGGATATTTTGACGGGAAAGAGCGCTCTTGAGATCGACACTGATGGACATAGGTGTCAAATCCAGGAATTCATAGGCTTGAACTACCGGCCATATGAAGGAGGCTCCGCCGTGGATACATTTGGCACTTCTCGGTGTGCCGTCGTTGTTGTTTCTTAGCTTACCGTAGATGACAAGTATTTTGTCTGAGGGGCATTTCTTGTACCTTGACAACAATATAATGATGAAGGTAAACAACAACACAGCCGCTACGATAATCAGCATAAGAATGTTAGAATTTTCCATAATTCTCTCCTTTTTTTATTTATTTTTGGTTAGCTCTTAATTCTTTCGACCACGACAAGCCCGGTTTCGTCGGTTGAGACCACCCGAACCGTCTCCCCTGTCTTAAGGATATCGGTCTCGTTTGAAATGGCGCTTACTTCGGTATATTTGCCCTGGACGATAACATTTATTTTGCCTCGTCCCTTTCCGGCGGGAGGGATGGGAATATATACAGTACCCGCCTTGCCGATCGCATTGGCTAAATTAATATTACCGGAGGATTGAAGCGAAAGCATAAGCCTCATCAATACCGCCATTCCGAATAAAGCGGCAAACCCGCAGAGGGTTGCAAGCATAATGACCAGAACGCTGTTCATATTGGTTCCGGCAAGAGCTATACCGCTCCAGCCTCCGATACAAAGAAACGCCATGATTCCTCTGATGGAGAACAAGGCCAGTCCGTCGCCCCCGATACTGTCGATGATTCCGTCCCCGTCGATATCTGCGTCTCCGTCTCCGATACCGAATAAAAGCAGTATTGTTTGCAGCACCAGTATCAGTGTGGAAGGAACGGCAATAAAGGCAAATATCTGTTGCAGCTCGTTAAGCTGGTTAAACCATTGAATCACTCTTCATCCCTCCCCTTATAGTTTTTCGAACAATTCTTCGGTGTAAGTTGTGATTAAGGTCGAGTAATAGGACAAAACAATAATCTCAAGTGCCTTCCGTAATCTTTTTGCGGCGCCTGTTATCGGCTCGTTATAATCGGCGGTGCAATCCTGAATGTGCTTTTTAAGAGAACCGACCGCAAGGCTCGCATCATCATCGCTGCATTCCGCCATTTTGTCAATAATGCGTGCGATGTAATCATATAGAACGGACTCGGGTATAATATCGTCGTCCCTGCTGTTTGGGTTTCCGTTGATGTGCCTCAGCAAAAAATCGATACGCTCCAGCGGAGTGTTTTTGCGCAGCATGTTGATAATCAGAATGCGGGCCAGCTGATCCTTGGAATAGCGTTTGTTGGTGGGCTTGCATATCCAGCCTCGCTTAACCCAGTTCTGAAGCGTGGAGCCGTTTGTGCCTGCTATCTCCTTAACCTGAGACAGCATTATACCGTCAGTGATATAGAAGATTTTATTCAGAAACACAATTCCTGTAGCATCACCCATGGCCTTTTTTTCAAGAACAGTCCCCGGAATCATATTGTTTTTAATTCCTGCGTTCAAAAGTCATCGCCTTCCTTTCTTAAGAGTTCGACTCATTATAACACGCTGTCATGTGATTGTCAATAGAGTTCTAAAAAATATTTTTAAAAATCACAAGAATACATTATAGCGGCAAATTAAACCTTGAAAAGCTATGTATAAAATGCTATAATAATACCGAAACAAATTCTCCCCAGCAAGACGTAGATAAAAAGGAGTGCAGGATTTAAGGGTAAATCACATATGCTATGTACAACCGAGAGAAAGGCATGGTTATAATAATGAAAAAAGAGAATAAGGACATAGAGCTTTTAGTTACGGCTGTTAATTATATGGAGGAGCATACCTTTGAGAGTATTTTGCGCCAAAACAGCATTCCGTATTTGAAGAAGAAAAAGGAAACAGGCGGGGTTACGGAAATAATAATGGGATTTTCTATTTCCGGGGTGGACTTTTATGTTGAGGCGGAGCGTTTGGATGAGGCGGCGGAGCTCCTTGAGGCATATACAATGTCGGCAGGCGGCTCCGAGGTATTAAATGAGGACGAGGACGCAGAAGAGGAATAAAAAAGCACAAAAGGAAGAATGCTGTCAAATGTCTGCATTCTTTTTTTAAGCCTATGAAACAAAAACAGAAAAAAACACCATTATTATTATGAATAATAAAATGGGGTTGATTTGTATGCGCAGGAGACCGAGCATCGGGCAAATAATAATCATAGTTGCTGTTCCGGCTGTAATTCTCGCAACCTTGCTTCTGAGCGGATTGCTTAGCGGTAATAAAACCGGCTCAGAGGATAATGACAGCATTATAAGCGAAGAGCTGTTATTGACGGTACCGGATGTTAGGGAATATACGGAGGGAGAAGCAAAAACAGTTCTTGAGGAGTTTTTTTCGGTATCGGTTAACTATGTGCATGATGATACCGTTGAGAAGGACAAGGTGATTTCTCAGTCGCTCGAATTTGGTGCTGTGGCAGAGAGAGGGAGCGAAATAATCATCAAGGTAAGCCTCGGATCGGTTATGGTTACAGTTCCCGACTTAATTGGTATGAGCAGGGAGGATGCGGTGTCTCTGCTTGACGAGATCGGTATTAAATATTTTATTGAAGAAGTTTATCATGAATCCGCTCAAAGCGGAACAGTATGCTTTCAAAGCATTTCGGGAGGTAAAAGCGTTAAAAATGATTCGAGGATTAAAGTCAATATAAGTAAGGAGAAAATAAACATACAAAACATCACAATTTATAGTGACACATATGTAGCAATAGGTAATAGTGTAAGAATGTATTATTATGTGACTCCACACAATTATCAAACTAATCTGATTTGGTTGTCTGACAATACCTCGGTAGTTATTGTTGAGAACGGTGTTGCCACCGGAATATCGGAAGGAACGGCTGTAATAACCGTTTGGTCCGAGGAGGATGAGAGTATATACGACAGCTGTACAGTTACCGTTTTTGAAGATGGGATAGTTGTGTTAACAGATGATGAAATCGAGAAGTTAGTTCGGATGGAGGCACGAAAGCCAGACGGAGATATATATAAAAGCGATGTTTATAATATGATATTTCTTGGCGATTATTGGGTTAATTTAAAGGCAAGGAGTCTTGCTGATCTTATATATTTCCCTAATGTTAAAGATATGTGGATTCATTCAGAAGAGTTGAATGATTTAGAGCCTCTTATTTATTGCAAAAAACTTGAGCATCTTGTAATAGTCGGATGTACTACCTACGATATAGGCGTTATTGCAGAGTTGACCGAATTAAAGTCATTGTTAATTAAAGATGTTGAAATTATAAATCCGAAACCGATAAAAAAGCTTGCCAAGCTTGAGGATTTAAGGATGATAAATACAGGATTGAACGATATAAGCTTTTTATCGGGAATGACAAATCTGACCTATTTAAGTCTGGACAATAACGATATAAGATATATAAATGCAGTATCTGGTTTGCTTAATTTAACATCGCTTAACCTGGATAACAACAAAATAAAGGATATAACTCATCTAGAAGGTTTAAAAAACCTTTCGCATTTATGGGTAGAAAACAACAGAATAAGGGATTTAACGCCATTAAGCACTAGTGAAAGCTTGTTATTGCTTGAAGCAGGTAACAACCAAATAAAAGATATTTCTCCATTAACGGATTGTAAAATACAATATCTGTATGTAAGAGAAAACATTATTAGTGATTTAACTCCGCTATCCGGATGTGTTTTATTAAAAACTCTGGATATTAGTCAAAACAATATTACAGATATTGATGCATTAAGTAACTGTGTTAACTTATATCATCTTTTTCTTCAAGGTAATAAAATAAATGATATATCATCACTATATAAAATATCAAATTTAAGATATTTATATATTTGGAATACCCAAATATGTGAAGAACAAATAAATGATTTTATGCAAGTGAACCCCGATTGTATGATATTAGAAGAAAAATTCGATGAAGTATTGTATTGAAATAAGTTAAACCAACACCCCGATAGGGTTTTGTCCTATCGGGGTGTACTGCGAAAACAACTATTTACTTTTCTTTCTTGTGAATATAAACACAGCTCCGATAATGAGTAGCAGTACCGCTCCGACAATGATTACTGTCTGGGTTGGGAAGTCGCTTCCAATTACCCCATCGGATTCATCGGATACCTCATCTGCCTTTACGGTAACGGTAAAGGGCTGTGTATAAAGCACATAGGGGGTGCCGCTTGCCGTTCTGGTCTTATAGCTTATGACAAAGGAGGCGGTGCCTTCTTTTTTTGCTGTGATTTTGCCGTTTTCATAGCCTATAACATCCTCGCCTTCAAGGAACTGCAGGCTTGTGTTGTTATCCTCCAAAACGCTTGTGCTCGTACCGCCGAAGGTAACCTTATCCACGGTAACCGAGGCTGTTTCATCCGGTCTAATGCTCATATTGCTGTCCGAGCTTGCCAGCCTTTTTATCATGCTCTTGGAGTACTGGGCGTCATCGGTGGTGATTCCGTCGACTCCCCAAAGGAAAACGCTGTTGAAGGCAGAGGAAATACCCGTGGAGTATGTCCATGGCCAGCAGGTTATTCCTCTGTGCCTGAGAGCGGTAAGAAAGTCCTTGGTCAGGTTGCCGTAGTTGGGGTTCAATGTAGAGTCGCAGGCTTGAACCAGCAGAAGATTCTGATACAGCAGGTCATGGAGCTGCTCGGGAGACGAGGTGCTTGTTAAGCTCATGCACAAAAACCCCGTGCCCATATCCGGCATAAGATTCCTGAGCGTGACGAGCTGTGCGGAGTTAAAGCAGATTACAAAAATCCTGTCCTCATATCCGTATTCTCTTATAAGCTCAACCGTAGGCTGAATAATTCTGGTCTCTCCTGTTTTTATCTCCAGGAATATCTTCGCATCGCTGTCCTGTAAGGCAATAAACATCTCCTCAAGGGTGGGAATCCCCTCGTCCGGATAATCGTCCTTGAATCGGTTGTTCGCTCCCCAGAGCTTGTACTGCTTAATCTCCTCAAGCGTCATCTGGGAAACAGAAGCACTTCCTGTATATGTGGTGGTGCGGGTAAGGGTATCGTCGTGCATAATCACAATATGTCCGTCCTTTGTAATTTTTATATCCGTTTCCACAATATCCGCACCGTTCTCAATCGCCTTAAGGAAGCCGCTTATTGAGTTCTCGGGTGCCTGTGACGGGTTTCCCCTGTGTCCTATTATAATAGGGGTTCTTGTAAGCGTGTTTTCCAGAAAAAGGGTGGTAAAAGAATCGGCTATCCGTTTATAATCGTTAGTGACAAGTCCGTTTGCTCCCGAGGTTATCATCTTAACGATTTCGGTATCGTTGGTTATATCGCCGTTCTTTATCCATACCGTTATGCCGAGGCTCTGAAGGTAATCCACATAATCGGTTACCGCATACTCGAGCGGAAGGATTGCAATGAGCGACTTTGCTCCGGTAACCGTCCCCCGTATCCGGAGCAAATCCTCGTTTGTCGGTGTATCGGTATAAGCCGAAAAGTCAACCGCATTCCTTGCGATTGAGTACTTCTCCCGTGCGTATTTTGCAACTGCTTCATCCGCGCTGACAATCAGCACATCCTTTATGTCCTTTTCCTTGAGAAGCGTAATCAGGTTGTCCACAGTTTCGTTATCATTAACGTAAAAAGCGGGAATAATACTGCTTTGTAGATGTTCGAGCGCTTCCTCCGCGGTGGCAAGCTTATTGCCGTCCTTATCGTTTACATTAAGGCTCTTGTCAATATACATAAGAGCGTTTGACGGCTTTATTCCCTCCTGCAAGCCGGAAAGCGCTTGGGCAGAGTCAATTATTGCTACATTGGTGGGTGGGTTGTAAATATTGGACTCGGGTTCATAAACAAACTGCATGGTTTGCTTGATTTCCGGCTCCTCGTATTCCGGAGCTTCCTCCAAAACGGTTATTTTTATTGAATCCAAAATAAACTTGGAGGAATTTGCCTGCAATCCGATTCCTCCTGTATCCGTGTCTGCAATGGAGGGAAGCTCGTCAAGGTGAATGACCGTGTCCCCGTTGACCTGATACTGAACAGTGCTGTCCTTTACAAGCACCGAGAAGGTATATTCCTTTGACGGGTCGATGTTTTCCGAGTATCCTGTGGATTTGTAGTAGTTCCAGGTTCCCGTGTTGGAAACACACTCGATTCCGCCGGTGGTGCTTGTGCCGGGGGTGCTCATGTTTTTTCGAACCGCCATGTGGTAATAAGGGGTACCGGTGGTGGTTACGTTCCTTGCCCTGTATATAATCGAGAACCATCTTGAAGCATCGGTAGCATCTGTTTGGGTGCCTACCGCATCTATTCTGTAGTTTCCGATGTCAGACAGCCATTCGGGGAGATATATTCTGGGGTTTGAGGAACCCACTCCGTTTATCTGCAGCTTCCCGCCCGAAACCGTATATGTGTTGTCCGAGCCGCCTGTTTTTTTCCAATCGTTAATAGAGTCTGCGGAATCGAAATCGTTAAAATAAAGCACATACTCACTGTCCCCCGCATTCTTCGCAACAATGAATACATTCTGTGCTTTATCTCCCGAATTAGCCACGAGTGTGTATACTCCGGCGTTTTCCGCATCAAAGGAGGTAACGGGGGAACCGTTGTGCTTCCATTCGATACTGCTTGAGACCGTACCGTCCGGGAACTCCACGGCGTAGGCACTTAATTCAACCGTATCTCCTGCATCTGTGAGTATAATCGGCTCGATATTTTTAAGCGTTACCGTTTCTGCAGAGACCTTAGTCGGGTACCCGGAGAATATCGTTAAAACAAAAATAAAGGTAAAAACAAGCGCGAAACACCGCCTTGTATTTTTATTGGCCGTATTACCGATTTTTTTCATCTGCGTGCAACCTTCCATATAAAAATTTTTACCTTATTATACCATACGATAAAAATTTATCAAGGAAAAACGAAAAAAGCATTTGATACAACAGCGGCCTGCTTGGGTGGTGCATTTTTATTTGCCATTTCCGGTTCGTTTTATTTACC
>CAZGJQ010000008.1:30350-37230 GCA_964525815.1 uncultured Oscillospiraceae bacterium | reverse complement strand
ATCCGCATTAAGGAATCTGCCGACGGAGGGGTCATAGTATCTGCTGTTGAGATAATAGAAGCCGGTCTCGGTGTCGTAGTAGTAACCCCGGTAGCGGAAGGGGTTAAGGTTCGCCAAGCTGCCAGTATAGCTGACAACATTGCCCCAAGCATCATATGTGTAGGACGCTACTTCGTTTCCGATAGCATCATATATCTTTACAATGTCACCCTGAAGGTTCTTACCGTAGTAATAGGTTGTGCCGTTGTACTCGAAACCGATTATACTGCCCGAATTGTCGTAGTAGTAATAAAGCACCTCTGTCGGACGGTTATAGCCTTCACGGGTCTCCTTGATTATCTTTGAACCATCAAGCACATAATCAACCGTATAATCCTGCATAACAGAGTGGTTCCAAAAGTGCTTTTCTGTGCGTATGCCGTCAGAATTGTACTTGAACGAAACTCCATGCAGATATGACTGCGTGTCGTATATCATGTAATTTAAGCTTCTGCCCTGCCAGTTTATCAGCGGAGTATTACGCCAGTTAAGCGGATTGCCTATCTGATCATAGGATATTGTGGTACCGTTCAGGAAAGTCAGCAGATCGCCCCAGCTGCTATCTTGATAGAAATAGGCTTCGCAATCAAGATAATCAATCTCCGGGTCGTTAACCGAGCCGGTAGTATAATCAAAAGTTTCTTTAACTGTTATATTGCCGTCATTGTCATAATAATATAAATATGTCTCTCCGGCATAAGCGTTGTTTTCCCTGGTAAGCTGGCCGAGCTCGTCATACGCATAGGACAGCCTGAGAACACCGTTCTCACTTATCGTAAGAATGTTGCCCACCGCATCGTATGTATAGCTGTAATACGTGTCAATGCCATAGTTGTCCCATACGGACAAACCGGATACCAGCGGAGTGGTAGTGTTTGCGCCGCTTCCGGAAAGATAGGAGTAGGATGTTGAAATAACATTCTGTATATTCTTTTGGCTCAAACGCTCAAACGCGTCGTAGGAATAGAGAACATTCTTGCCGGAGGGAAGTGTAAGCTTGCTTATAAGGTTGGAGTTCGGCTTGTACTCGAGCACATATTCAAGGGTTTTATCAATAAACCTGTATCTTGACTTAAGAGCGCGCCCGAACTCATCGAACTCGTTCTCGGTGGTCTTTATAAGAGTGCCTGTTGTCGTCTTCTCATCGGCCCTTATCAGCCTGCCGAGGGAATCATATTCATAAGTGAACTTTTTATTAAGATTACTGTCGATGCTGCTGTGGAGCCTACCCTCACCGTTGTATGTGAAGGTGTATCTTGTCACTCCATTATACTTTATCGCGACAACCCTGTCAAGCTCGTCATAAACATTCTCTATTTCTAAGCCGTTGCCGTAGGTTGTCTTATTAAGCTTTCCGTTATAAGAAGCGTACTGATACTCGGTAAGATACTGCGTTCTTCCGTTAATACCAATGCTTGATGTGTTGCCGTAAATATCATAATTCAACTTGTATGTGGTTCCTGCTGTAATAATCTGCTCAAGGCGGTTGTTCAGGTAGGTATATCCAACATTCTTCTCGTTCGAGTTAAGAACGCCGTTCTTGTTTTTGTCAAGGAAAAGACTGGTCAGTCTGTTTCGGCTGTCATAAAGATATGCGATCCTGTTGGAGTTTGCGTCCTCTACATACTGCAGAAGCTCGGTTGCCGTATTAATACTAAAGGTAGTTGTGTTGCCTCTAGAATCTGTTGCGCTGCTACGGTAATTACCATAATTGGTATATGTTGAGGAGCTTGATATGCTTTTTGTGGATGCTGTGCTTGTTACCGTTTTACCGGTGACATTACCGTAGGTATCATAAGTATTTGTCGCGGTAATGGTATTGTTTGTAGCTACTGTTTTTGAAACCGACTGTATGTGGTGGGTATCGATACTTCCGATTGATTTATAGGTATATTCGTATACTTCACCTATAATATTAGTGTAGCTTGCTAAATCCACATCATTGGAGGCATATGTTGCAAGTGTGGAATTTCCTTCGGCATTGACAGTTGAGACAAGATTGCCCTTGTCATTATAAGAATAAGTTTGCGCCGGTTCCATGGTTAATGATATATTATCGAAATATGCGGTATTTACGTTATAGTCATATCTGCAATATACCTTAATATTCGAAACAACGTCGTCCTGTCTGAGCGGTACAATTGCGCCTGAGGTGTATTGCCACCTTGTATAGTCGGTATTGAAATAAACATCGTGCGTTTCGGTTTGACCATCACTGTCATATTGAAGCTCTGCTACGAGCTTGAATGTTCGTGTTTCGTTTTCATTACTCCTATCTATTCCGGCGGAAGTAGCCATTGCCCATCCGGAAAGAACAAATGTCGTTTTAGAATCCGCATAAACCGGATTGGACTGATAGGAATAACGCTCTGCGCTGGTATTGCTTGCTATAGATAATACTTTGAAATGATTATACTGGGTTGTCGCAGGGTCATCTATATAGCTTCCGCCGGCACCAAGATACCAACTGAATTGACCCTCGTAATTACCACCGTTGATATAACTAAATTTTGACGGAGCTCCGCCTTGTTCAAGCTGAATATTATCAAACCATGCGTCTCCGGATGCGTTAAGAATCATAAGCTCGACTGTATATGGAGTATTGGCTGTTAAGGTGCGGGTAACAGATACTCTCTGCCATCCGTCTTGAATACTCGAGTTTGTTGTTCCTGTTATCTTCTCGCTTGAGGTGCCTCCGATAGACAGATATGCTCCTCCTGTACCGATTATGTATACCGTCTTAACATACGCAGATAGCGTATAGGTTCCTGATACAGGGACAGTTATACTCTGATAAAACCTTGCTTTTCCGGAATCAGTATAGGAGCTGATTTTATATGACTTCAATCCAGAGAATTTAACTGTGCTAGATACTGATGTCATTTGATAAAATGAATCGTCAACACTTGTAGACCAATAAGCAATTGATTCTGCTCCGCTGTTCTTTATGTAGTTCATCGCGGGAGCACCGGCTACCGAGTCTTTAACAATTGTATTAATTTTTCTTGAGCCTTCGGAAGCGGTGCTGTCATATATCGCGTTGCTTGTTCCGTATATCTTACTTCCGTCAAGATTAGAGCTGTATGCGCAAATCGTTCTGCCGTGGTTGTCAAAGATATAGGTGGTTAAAATGTCGTCGCTGTTACCGTAAGAATCATCTTTGCCATTTGTTCTGACTGATGTTTTTTTGTCATCATATATAAAACCTATTTTTTGACCCAAAAAATAGATAAAGCCATTATATGCCTCTTCGGTGACTGTTGCCACACGATAGAATTTATTGTTTGTGGCATCGTTTGCTAATGAATATGAATAACTTAAAGTGTTTTCAGAATCTCCGTCTTCAGTTCTACGGAGTCTTCCGTCGGAATAATAATTATAGAAACTTTTCTTACCGTTACTATATTGTATGCTTCGTAAATAACCTGACTGGGACGGATCCGAATAGCCGTTGTATGTAAATGAATATCCAAACTCTACATATTCTCCTGCGTTCTCCAGATTAGTTATCCTATAAAGTGCATCATTCATGTTGTACGAAAAGAGCAGTTGATTTATATAGCTCCCTGTACCAACCGGCTTATACTTTATATACTCAAGCCGGTTAGAAGAATATACAAACGCTTTTTCGTTACTCCAAACATCACGGATAAATGTTATATATCCGCTCGAATTAAATGATTTGGTATTACCGAAGTCGTCGGACATAACATATCTCTCGGACGTGCTTGCTGTATTTTTTACTATTTTCAGTCCAAACCCATCTTCGCTTAAATATTGGCCATTACTGTTAAAATCATAGAAATACAGCTCGGTCGCATCTGCGTCATTATATACAAAGTATAAAGATCCATCGATAGTTTTTTCTATTATAGTTTCCTGGACACTGAGCTTCCAGCCTTTTCCCACCTTCATATTAGTGAAGTTTGCGGTTAAAGGTGTATCGGTGTTGTATGTAAACTCCTTATCGACAAGGTAAGTATTGAATACATGGCTAACTGTTACGGGCAGTATTGTCCCGTTAGTTGATATATCATCGTGCGCAAACACTAAATTTCCGGTGAAAAGATTGACATATCCAGTCCCTGCATTACCGGCTTTATGAGTAGAGTATGACCATCTACTGTCAAGCCCTTTTGTATCTCTGTATTCTATAATGAATATAGGAAACAATCCATTATAAGAGTGATTTGCTGTCGTAAAATTCACTCTGTTGTTACCGGAAGAAGACAATGCCCGCAATGCAACACCATTTGCGCTCTCTATGTTCTCTGATCTCTTAGAATACCAATCCTGGGTTATTGAAGTGATGTCGAAATAGTATGCTGTACTTAGATCATTAATATTTGACACGGAATTGATTGTCTGATAATCAATTATAGTCGTGTCTATAACCGGCATGGTATTCCATGTCACACCAACAGGTGCCGGTTGATTTGATACCCATTCACCTTTTACCGCATAAACACCTATGTCGGCGGATGTAGTGTAACTGCTAACAAACAATCCCAATTTTGCTTTCACAACAACACTCGCTTTAGGAATTGACGGTAATTGCTTAATTCCTACAAGAGATATATGCTCATACCCCGAATTATATCCGGTATATGAAGCGATCGCTCCGCCGTAATTTGTATTTTTATTCTGTTCGCTTAAATACGTGTCCTTAACATTACTTCCAACCGTTTTATTAGTCCTACATACAACCGGGTCAATCGCAACCGGGAATGCTCTGTCAGCGGCGTTGATCCACTCAGAGTCCGCTATTACTATTAACTTATATTGTTCTTTTCCCGTCTCCTCAAGCTTGTATTCCACTTCATCAGAATACACTCCGTTGGCATCAAGCATATAGCCTGCGGGAATTACAAACTGCAGCTCGTTGGTTTTTTGGTCATAAAGTGAGATAGAACCGTCCTCGTTCAATTCCGGAACAAGCCCTTTTAAGCCAAGAGAAAACTCATAAACATAACTGTCGCTTTTTTGCTTGACGATTATGTTCTCCTTTAGGTTGTTGCCGTGTACAATGTATTCCAAATCAGTATTCGGAAGAATGTTTTCATATATAACGGAGGAGCTGTACTTGGTAAGCCTTGTCGCTTCCTCCAGCTTGAGTTTACCGCTTTCATCTTTGTTTGTTTCAGAAGGATTATTAACAGCTATTGCTCTTCCTTTAGATGCGCCGAGAAGGTTTAGCGATATGCTGTAGTCTTCTTTATTAATTTTCACAAGTGAAGATGAATTGCTGGTGTTTGCGAATTTTATACTTACATTGTTTTTATCTGCAGCAAATCCGGTAAGATCGCCTTCTTTATTAGCTTCGGAAAAGTATAGAGTGTTGTCAAAATCGTTCCATGCATCATCATTGTCTAAATAATGCACCGGTTTACCGTAATCAACGGCAACATAAGAACCATCCGACATGCGGAAGTGCTTTGCAGATTCTGAACGTTTTGAGACAACTTCGCCCAAAACATAAACTTCCTGTTCAGCTGATATTTCGGTCAGCTCCAAGGGTTCGGATTCCTCGGGTGATGTAATACCTATTTGTGCAAGAACCGAACTCGGTATCACATACAATACCATCAAAAATGCGAGAAAAACCGCCAAAGTTTTACTGAATGTGCGCTTAACCGTTGTTTTCATTTGTACACTTCCTTTTTAATATTTTCGCAGTAGTATACAAATATTTTAATTAAAATAGATAGATTGTCAAGTTAAGTGCAACACTTTTAGGTTTACAATATAAGTGCAACACATAAAACAAAAAAATGCGAATAGAAAATTCTGTTATAAATGCTTATGTAATTTTAAGTGAAGAGCGCCTAACACGATAAGCCTATCCAGTTACATTGGGTCAAACGGGCTTTTTGACCCCTTTTTTACCCAATTTGACCTCATTTTACGGCTTTTTAATCATACCCCGAAAATACAGAAAACCCGCATAAGCCAAATGTCTTGCTCAGCAAGACGATGCCATGCGGGTTTTCACGATGGAGCTGTTAACCAGATTCGAACTGGTGACCTCTTCCTTACCAAGGAAGTGCTCTGCCGACTGAGCTATAACAGCACGATGATTTCAACGCCCCAAATTTTGACCCAAAAGTTGACCCAAACGGGGATGAAATCAGATGAAATTGTTTGACACGGGATGAATCGTGTTTTTTGAAAAACCTTGATTTTACGCGGTTTTTCCGGACTGCCTGAACCTCGTTGATACTGCTTGTAACTCTGCGACGTCCTTACCAAGGACGTGCTCTGCCGATTGTATAACATCAGTAAAAATCGGCACAAACACCGATTTTGGCGATTCGGATGGGACTCGAACCCACGACCTCTAGCGTGACAGGCTAGCGTTCTAACCAACTGAACTACCGAACCGTATTTTATTATAGCATCAAACCGTATGGAGCGGATTACGGGGTTCGAACCCGCTACCTCGACCTTGGCAAGGTCGCGCTCTACCAAATGAGCTAAATCCGCATCTTTTGCCGTCATTAATTTAAGCAACGACTGGATTTAAATGGAGTCTAATATTTCTATAAATTGTGCCCGGGAATTGTGCGTAGCACTATTTTTCATGTGAAAAACAGGATTTTCATATCCAAATAAAAGACAATGGGAATTGTGCGTTTTTAGCGAAGCCAAGATTTAGAAGCACAAATGTCTCGTTGTAATTATCTGAGTCTTATATTTCTATAAATTGTGCCCGGAAATTGTGCGTAGCACTATTTTTCATGTGAAAAACTGCGTTTTTCACATTTTGGTGCCTCCGGTCGGAATTGAACCAACGACACGAGGATTTTCAGTCCTCTGCTCTACCAACTGAGCTACAGAGGCA
>CAZGJQ010000008.1:0-30250 GCA_964525815.1 uncultured Oscillospiraceae bacterium | reverse complement strand
TGGCGATTCGGATGGGACTCGAACCCACGACCTCTAGCGTGACAGGCTAGCGTTCTAACCAACTGAACTACCGAACCGTATTATGGCGTTGTATAAAACCGAGCGCAATATCCACAAATATGTTACAGTCTCCGATTAACGCGCTTGAATATATTATCATATCTCCGGGAGTTTTGCAATACCTTTTTGAAAAATATTGCAGAAAAATTTGACGGTGGATAAAGGAAGCGGCTTAGCTAACAATCGCATAGCCGCTCCCGTAAAATATATAGACTATTCTGCGCTATCAACCTCTACCCAATGTAAAATGCCACCGTTGGAGTTGCCGAGTATTAAGTAATCGACGCTTATTCGTTCCATTGACATAGGTCCAACCGTAATTTCGCATACTAATGCTCTCTCGTTCACTACATCAATATAAGGTCTTCCATCCTCTACCTTAAACCAATAGTACCCGTTCTTCTGAACGAGAAGGCTTTTGTCCACGCCGTTGAATACGGAGTCCAGGCTGTCAAAGTAATAGGGGTTAGCCTTCATACGAGCGTCCAAAATTTCACCCATGTCGTTCCTTATCATAACGAATAAGGCTCCCGCCATGGCACCTTTTTTGTATATTTTGAAGGTTCTTTCCTTTTCGCCTACATTCACAAGATTAAAATTATCGGTATACTGCACCATCCAGTTACCGGTATTAGCGGGCTCTCCCCTGCCGTCCGCACGGTTATTGTCGATTACAATAGGATTGCCCTCCGTATCAATATACTCAAACACCATCATATCGGTTCCGATTGCATCGGCTACATTGTTCGGATTAAGGCTGGTCTGCCATGTTCTGCCAACTACATCCCTTTTTTGCATACTGTATTGCTGATAGGGAGTATTTTTTTCTGAATAATTAGGGTCATATTCCTTTGTGTATTTAACGGGGAGCTTACCCCTGTCGGTCAGGTCGTTTACAATGAAGATTATTGTGCTTTCAATGAGTCCCTGATTATAGTCTGTTCCTTTATACTGTGCACCATAATTCTTATCATTACGGGTGACAACATAGCCCTGCTCGGTCGGGTTCGCCGCAACCTGCTCCTTATTGTTATAGCAATAAAAAGTACCCTGTACAGAGCCTTGGTCAACCGAAAACTTAACTACACCGTTGGAGCATTTACCCTTTTCAACCCGCTTGTTTGCGGTTTTTCCTATGTTTATGTTGTTATGGGCGTCAGCTGTTGTTCCGCCTAAAATATAAATATACTCACCTGCGGGAATTGTTACCGTAACCGGCTCAAAAACCTCCGGGGTGTAGTCGATATAATCACATCCGAAATAAATAGGATTCACTATACCGCCGGACAGAAAATAATCGTCCGGAAGTACAAACTTATAGTTGAAGTAATCGCTCCAGCTCCGCTGTCCCAGCCATTCGCCCTCAACCTGGTAGCCAATGTTATGTACGGTAACCACCGCATCGGTGTCCCCCGTGTTATAGAGCTGATAGCCAAGATAAAAGAATCCGTCGCTGTAATTTGAATGCTCAAAGGTAAAAATGTATTCCCCCTGCATATCATAGTTGCGTAGAATCGCCTGTCCGACATCCTCGGGAGCGAGCATCTCGGGGTTGTTGGAATATATGAAGGCGCCGCCTTCTCGCTTTTTGTACTCAATAACTGCCGTATTGCGGAATGCACGCTTTGGGTCTGCCGTTCCGGTAATGGGTGTTAAATCGAATATGTTTTGAAAGGGCTGGTTAGTGTCCGCAACAAAATCCTGCTCCTTTGGGGTAAACGTAAAGTCGAATTTGCCGTCCTCAAGATATTTAACATCCATTGTGTATCCATCCCTTTCGTCGGTGTAATCGGAGTATGCTTCTTCTGAATCCTCGCTTTCGTTGTTCACCTTCGTTTCCGCACAACCCGCAAAAACAACAAAAACACACACAGTTATGAGCGCAAGCCAAATAAAAACTCTTTGCTTATTCACCATAAAGATTTCCTTCCCAGTACAATAAGTACCACTTGCCGTCAATCTCGGCGCAATGGTTTGTCTCGCTTCTGCTACCGGATACACCCTCTAAAATATCTTCTACTGTATACATAACCTCCGCAATCTGCGTAATCTCCGAGAAATCCAGTCCGACAGCCTCGTATTCGCTTTTTACGGTTACTGCAAATTCGGAGTCAAGCTCTATGTAATTCACTTGGTCGATTATAAGCTCCTCCAGAAAGTGCCTGTATCTGTACTCGTTAATGATTTCGTTGGTCATTCCCATAAGGTTGGCAATGTCTCGGTCATTGTATTCCGGGTGATCCCCTCTTCTTCCTATTTTTATAAACTCACTGAACAAGGAAACAAGCTCAATATTGCTGGCGTTGTATTGAGCGCCGACAACAGCCTCGATTACCTCCTCCGGTGTACTTCTTCCAAGCTCATATTCCCCGCTCTCCTCCGGCTCGCTTAAAGCTCCAGGGCTTTCCGTGCTTTCGGTATCAACCGAGGTTATGTCGCTGACCTCTCCGTTGCTTTTTGAGCAGGCGGTCAACAACACAAGCAGTACTGCAAAAATTAATAAAACCCTCTTAGTCAAGAACTTCCTCTCCTTTTTTGGTTATATATCTGTATAATACCAGCTTATTCCTGATTTTACTGCATAAACAGTACTCTTTTGCTTTTGCTGTCCATCCACGAAGACCTTTACTGTTACCTGAGAAATATCGCTTATGTCTGTTTTTCCGGTCATATACTCATACTCCGCAGAGACATATGCATATTCGTCGGTATCATCTCTTATCTCAATAACGCTTTCTACCGAAAAGCTGATTTTTGAGTCGGCATAGATACTCTCGCTGTCCTTATATGCTGTTTTTAGACGGTTCTTTAGCTTGCCGTCCGTATAATCTCTGCTGCCGTACAAAACCACCTTTTGATATTCGGATGAATACCTGAGCATATCGTTTACATCCTGAACCATAGAGGCTCTGATATATCCCTTAACCGCATCCTCGGGTGAAAATGCTCCTGAAAAAAAGTTCAGATAAGAAAAAATAATAACCGCAGCAAGACCGAGTCCCACCGCAACGGGTATTATTAATCGCAATGCTTTCCTCAAAATCTGTCCTCCGAAAATATATTTATCCTAAATATTATATAGAAACGCTTTATGAAAGTCAACTTATTTTGTATGGATTTTTTGTTATTATTGGTACAAATTGCATAAATTTCCATTTCATGCTTGACAAACTGCTCGAATAGCAGTATAATCATGTGAAACAAAAATTAAAGGAGAAATCAAAATGTTAAAAAAGATTTTTGCGTTACTGCTTGTATTGACATTTGTGTTCGCTTTTGCGGCATGTGTAGATGATGACACAACAAGTGAGGATGTTAGCTCTGCAGAAAGCGTAGAGAGTGAAGTTGACGAGAGCGAAGACGACGAGAGCGAAGTTGACGAGAGCGAAGACGACGAGAGCGAAGTTGACGAGAGCGAAGAAGACGACGAAGACGAAGAGTAATATACATAATTTGCTTTTCACAGATCCCCCAAACTTGGGGGATTTTTTTGCGATGAGCTCTATATTGCCCAATCGTCCTCCAGCATTGCATAATGGTATTCGTCATACCACTTTTTTTCATTATTTAACCGCCCAAAGCGATTCTTCAAGAAATGAGCCTCCCGGCGCACTCCGAGCTTCTCCATGACACGGTAGGAGCCGTAGTTCTCGGTGCTACAGGTTGAATAAATACGATGTAGCTTCAGCTCCTCAAAACCGAACCTGAGCAATTCGGAAGCTGCTTCGACCATTAAGCCCTGTTTCCAATAATCCCGATGTAGAATCCAGCCCAGCATAGCCTCGGTCCTTTCTTTGTTTAGGTAAATACCACAGCCTCCTATAACTTTTATATCTGACTTAGAAACTATGGCAAAATCATATTCATAAATCGGCTGCGTTCTCCATTTTTCTTCGCAGCCGCTAAGGAATTTTCGGGTAGCTTCTTCATCATTCGGACCCCAAACCATGTACTTAACATTTTCCGGAACCGAAGCATAGCTGTGCACCGCCTCAAAATCATCTTTTTTAAAGGGGCGCAGAATAAGCCGTGCGGTTTCAATTGTTTGTGTTACTGTGTGGTTTTGCATTATAGCACCTCCAAAATCCAGATTAATCCGCCGTATTTAGGTCGAATATTAATAATTCTATAGCCGCACAGCTCGCAAAGGTACTCCAGCTCCGTTCTGTATGTTTGACGCATTGCCAGCGGACGGATTCTTATGTCAACAACATTATCGTTTTCGTCAAGCGTTTCAAATTTCCAGTTTCCGCTCATAATCTGAGTCTGAGGATTATACCCGATAGCATTATAGATGCGTTCTCTTCTGCCCTCACTGTTAATAAATTCGGCACGAAATGTGTAATCCTCACTTGTTGTATCCATTTGTATTGCTTGCAGCTTAGGATTCGGCTCAAAGGTATTAAGTGTCAGGATTCCGCCCACGGTGAGGTGTTTTTTTATGTTTAACAATGCCTGCCTTTGCTCCTTCGGAGTTAACAGGTGCATAAAACCGCTTCGGGCAATTATAGCCAATGAATACTTGCGGTTAGTGCGGAAATCGATCATATTTGCAATGAAGGTTGTTGCTATAAGCCCCTCTGCTTTCAGCTTTTTGTTTGTTTCTTCCACCATAGCCGCAGAAAGATCGAATGCAGATATATCAAAACCTCTTTGTGCAAGCGGAATTACCAATGCTCCGGTGCCGCAGGCAATATCGATTATTCCCTTCCCGCCGTATTTTTCTGCAAGCGATATGTAAAAATCCTCAAACCCGGTATAATTACCTCCCAGTTCATTCAGGTAATTATCATAATTCATGGCAACATCCGAAAAATCATGTAAATCCATTCTTCATATCTCCTTTTCCATAAAACCAACAGTGAAGGGAAGATGCGGAAAGGTCATTGTTCCCGTATGGACAAAGCCGTTTTGTGAATACCAATCCCTGAGAAGAGTGTTTTCCTCTATAATACCTATGGTTATCTTCTTACCGCCTAGCTCACGAACCTTGTCGCATGTAAATTCAAGAAGCTGCTTTCCGTAGCCCATATGCCTGTGTTCCGGCAAAACGCATAAATTATTCAGCTCATATACACCGCTGCCCTTATCGCTGAGCGAAAAAAAGCCGATTGTTTCATCCCCTTTAAACAATCCGAACATCATATACCCACTGTCAAACCGCTTCTTTAGCTTTTCCAGCTCTGTAAAACCGATGTAGTTCGGACAGTTCCGCTCTGTAATCCCGAATTCACGTGCGACCGTGGTAAAGCTGCGATGTATGACCTCAAGGCAGGCAGGCAATTCGTCAATGGCTATCATTTTTATTGAAGGAACATCAATCCAATATCTTTGTAATATATTGCCGTCGCTTTCTAGAACCTCATTTTCAAGGACTCCGCCGTTTTTTATGATTGTTTTTGCCGAGCCGATATTGTCCTTATCACAGGTTATAAGCGCTCTTTTTATGCCAAGCTCGCGGCATTTTACCAGAGCTGATGAGAGCATCCTTGTCGCATAGCCCTTCCTGCGCTCGGAAGGAACAACTCCGTACCCAATATGCCCGCCATTAACGAGCAAAGAGCTATTTAGCATATGGCGTATCTGTACGGTTCCGACTATCTTATTGCCTGTAAAAGCAAAATATGTTGTTGCGGGAACATAGCTTCCTTCGCCCCGGGTGAGATCGACGTTTATCTTTTCAATCCACGCCTCATAACTCACGGCGTGATCAAGTCCTCCGTCTCCGTGTATCTCGGTTTCGCCGTTATCAAGGTATTCCTGACGATATATCAGTGCTTGCTCCTTCATGTCAAGCGTCGGGAACTTCAAGACTAATTCTCCCATCACATTTTCCTCCCTATCCATAAGCCGTGCATACTGTGCCCGATAATCGAGGGTTGGTCGCAGGTTGCGAGCTGATACTTCATGTAATTATTAAACTGCTCGTTGTTAAGGTTGTTGATTTCGTCATACAGAACATAAATCAGACCGTCGGTTCCTACATCCACCACTTTTTCTGCATCAAACTTACTCATCAGCTTATCAACCTCTCCGAAGTCCATGTCATAGAAAATAACTCTGCCGCCATCATCGTCCAGCAGCCTCAGAGTCCCTTCTACCTGTGCGGGTGCTTTTTTGAAATGATTTATAAAGCAAGCGTTCCGGTTTATGTAGGAGAAAGCAAAAATCCCTCCGCTTTTGAGCACTCTAAGGCACTCACTCACCGCCTTTTCCCTTTCTTCTGTGGTCTGCAGATGATACAATGCTCCGAGACATAGCACAGCGTCAAAGCACCCGTCCTCAAAGCGGGACATATCCTGCACGTCACCTATGTACACATCTTCAAGCAACTCCCTCTCCCGTGAACTGTTGATTATATCAACATGCTTGCCGATCAGGTCGCTTGCGGTTACCATATATCCCGCTTTAGCAAGCGGAAAAGCATAGATACCACATCCTGCACAGCAATCAAGCACACTGCATTTAGGCGGCAGGTGCTTCATCAAGAAATGCATGGTTGTTATGTATTCGATTTTATGCGCATTATCCATACTAAGCCTTTGCGCCTCGTCGCAATTATTATAATACTCGTGCAGCATTCTAAAAAACCTCCGTTTCAAATAATTCCGAAAAGAGCGTAGTCCTTTCCCTTTTTCGCACTATAATCCTCTATATATTTCAACCCACCGCTTCTATTCTCCTTGACCATACGCAACGCCTTCTTTGTCATATCGGTTACCTGAGGATTTTTCAATGCTTCGTCAATGCTCATAAAGAGTGCTTCGCTGTTTTCGTTCCCGTCCGAAGCTGGCTCACCCGAGATAAACTCCATCAAGAACACAGCATACCAAGTCTTTGTATTAAAGCGTATTGCCAGCAAGTCTCCGACCGAAGCAATAACCCCCGTTTCCTCCATAATCTCCCGTCTTGCCGCTTCCTGAGGCAGCTCATCAATATTGCAATAACCTCCGGGTATGAGCAGCTTCCCTTTTGCGTTTCCGTATGTATGCCGCACAAGAAGCACCTCGTTGCCCTTTAAAACTACACCGCCTACGGCGTAATTCCAGTTTTCGTTTGCCATGTGTATCGCTCCTTTTTTATTTTTTTGATGATTTAAGCTTTTTTCCTATATACATCAAGTGCTCGGAAAACGAAAGCAGATCCTCCCTTTCGCAAACCTCTTCAGCCAAGTTAAGCCATTTATTAACAACTTCCTCTGGTTGACATAATATATTGGGTTCGTTGGGAGCCAAACAGCTTTCCTGCCCAAGCAAGTGCAATTTTTCCAGTCCGAATTGACTCATAAACGGTAAAATATCCTTTTGCCTTATAAAAAACGCCTGTGTAAAGGATTCACCAGAAAAAGGCTTATCGTCCTTGAAATATTTATATTGATATTCGATTTCCTTGTTCAGTATTAACTGCGGCTCATACTTCATCGAATAGATGATACCCGCATATGAGGAGATAAAGGAAATAAAAATAATACCTCCCGGTTTTAACAGGTTAAGACATGAATTTACCGTATTAATACGATCCTTTTCTTCAAGCAAATGATATAACGGACCCATAAGTAAAATATGGTCATACAGTTTGCTTGTTTGCCGTTCAATCTCTCTTGCGTCGCAAACGAAAGCTTTTAATGTTAAACCTTGTTCCTCAGCCTTATGCAGAGCATAGTCTATATTTGCTTCTGACAAATCCACAAGCGTAACATCGCATCCCCTCTCTGCTAAATACAACGAGTACCGTCCTGGACCTCCACCGATGTCCAGCACCTTGTCTTTTTCTTTAATATACCTGTTTAAGAAACGCTTTGTAAGCTCAAATTCTATACGGTGCCTATCAAGTCTATCCCACTCCTTCTGAACACTGTTGTTGTAGAAATCCCTTATAATTTTTGTTGTTTTATCCATGTGTCTTATCCCTTCCTGACACTTGCTCTTGCGAGCAGGAATTCGCCCGAATCGAGTATATATTCGCTTTTATACAGCGTTTTTTCGATATTCAAAAGGGTATCCCACGCCTTACTGTCCGCATAGAACCTCTCGGCACTGCCTACGGCTCCCGTTATTACGCAGGGTACGGCTCCGAGCTCAATATCGGTAAGCCGCTTGCGGTTAAGCAGCTCTTTTAATTCCGCAGCATTAAAAAAATGCCGTGTGGGATGCTTTTTCCCCGGATATTCGGCGGGCTCGTTACCCGTTTCAAGCATTTCGTAGATACCGAATACCTCGGGATCACCCCAAAAAGAAGACAAAAACTCAGGTGTTATCTGCTCTCTTATTGCCAATGAATTAAAAACACCGTACCGGCTGTTAACGCTAATAAGGATTTCGCCTCCGTTTTTAGTAACCCGTATCAGCTCGGAAATTGCCTTAGGTGTTTCTCCGTGAAGATAGTTAAGCGGCGCTCCGTAGCAAACCACAGTATCAAAGCTGTTGTCCGCAATTTCCTTCATTTCGGTAATACCGGTGTGTATATATCCGTCGATATAATCCGTTACTCCTGCTTCCCTGCACTTCTGTTTTGCAATATCAAGCTGGTTCTGCGATAAATCCAAAAGGGTTACCCGGCTCTTTCTTTTTGCTGCATGAATACTATACCTTCCGGGACCGCAGCCCGCATCAAGCACCCTTTTGCCCTCTCCGATAAAATCATCCAGAAAATCGGTGTGAAGGATGAACATCAGCCTTCCGTATGCGGTACCGCCAAGCCGGTTCCACTCCTTAATACCGTATTCATCATAGAACTTTTCTACTTTGCTTTCCTCAAACATGCCAATCACTCCTAAAAAAACTAAGGGTGCAAGCTATTTTTGCTTACACCCTGTTATCATTTCATTAAAAATACTATTACCTATACACTTTTCCGGTAACACCATCTTATAAAAAATGACGACAGAGGAATAAGCCCTGCGGAATGCTTGGTTGAACTAGCTGTTGCGGGCATAAAGGCTCTATTATCATTTTTATAAAGTGCAGTGTTTTTCATCATTAGTGCAGCTCCGAAAATAAATTTCATTAAGATTAACATATGTTTTGGTATTTGTCAATAGTTTTTTCGAATTATTTATCGGCTTTTTCATAGCTGAGCACAAAGCGCTCGTCGGTATGCTGATTATTAACCCCCCGCTTGACATAATGGGTATGCAGAAGCTCATGGGAGACATGGCTGTTCGGATATTCCAGAAATTCCTTATATATTGCATCTATATACGGGTTTTCATGTGATTTACGCAAGGTTTTTCCCTCGTCCTCGCTGTAAAGTCCCCTCAGCCGCTTCATTCCCACCTCCGGGTCATCCGACCTTGGCTGACCGCCGCCTGTTATACAGCCTCCGGGGCAGCCCATAATCTCGATGAAATGATAGGGTGCCTCCCCTTTTTCCACCTGCTCCATAAGCTGGTTCGCGCCTTTTAGTCCGCTTGTAACCGCAACATTAAGGGTTACTCCTTCAAGGTGCTTGAATTCTTTGGTTGTATCCTCGATTTTTATCTGTGCCGTTTTTACCCTGTCAAGTCCAACCAGCGGAGCTACATGCAGCTTGTCAAAGGGAAGCTCCCTGCCCGTAACCAGCTCGTAAACGGTACGCAGAGCAGCCTCCATAACCCCGCCCGTCAAGCCGAATATATCCGCCGCTCCGGTTGACATACCGAGAGGATTATCGAACTCCTCGTCGGGCTGGGTCCTGAAATTGATCCCCGCCTCTTTTATCATGGAAGCCAGCTCACGGGTAGTGATGACCGCATCCACATTGTATTGTCCGTTGTTCCTCATTTCACTGCGGGTAATCTCCAGCTTCTTTGCGGTGCAGGGCATTACCGATACCACAAAAATGTCTTTTGGGTCTGCCTGTATCTTCTCGGCATAGAAGGACTTGACAAGAGCGCCCAGCATTGTATGCGGCGACTTGCAGGTGGACAGATGATCAAGCTGCTCCGGATAGGTATGCTCCACATACTTAATCCAGCCGGGGCTGCAGCTTGTAATCATGGGCAGCGTTGCTCCCTTGCCGCTAAGCGCATCTTCAAGCCTGTGCAGCAGCTCTGTTCCCTCCTCCATTATGGTAAGGTCGGCGGTGAAGTTTGTGTCAAAAACATCATCGAAGCCGAGAGCGTGCAGAGCAGCCGCCATTTTCCCGGTAACCTGCGTACCGATTTCATAGCCGAACTCCTCTCCCAGCGCAACCCTTACCGCAGGGGCAACCTGAACGACTACCCGCTTGTTGTTATCGTACAGCGCATTCCATACGCTCTGAATCCCATCCGTCTCCTTAAGCGCACCCACCGGGCAAACAACGGTGCACTGGCCGCAGGCAACGCAATTGACCTCTCCGATAGGTAAATCCATAGCCGGACTGATTACTGTTTTGAACCCTCTGTTCTGTGCGTTGAGAACGCCCACACCCTGTATCTCGTTACAAGCAGTCACGCATCTTCTGCACAAAACGCATTTTGAAGTATCACGGATGATAGCGACCGAGCTGTCAATGACACGCAGGGGCTGCTCCCCCTCAAAGCGGGTCTCCTCTATGCCTAATGTTCTGCCCAGCTCCTGAAGAGAGCAGCTCTGATTCCGCTTGCAGGTAAGGCAATCCTTGGAATGCTCGGACAGTATAAGCTCATACAAAACCTTGCGCATTTTGCGCACCTTTGCGGAGTTTGTGTTCACCACCATGCCCTCGGCTGCCTTGGTCATGCAGGAGGCCTGAAGGGTCTTTGCTCCCTCCACCTCAACAACACATATTCTGCATGAACCGAATTTATGCTTTCCCTCGAGATAGCATAAGTTAGGAATGCTTATGTTGTTCGCCTTTGCGGCTTCCATTATGGTCATACCCTCGTCGGCGGTTACCCTCCTGTCGTTTATGGTTAAGTTAATCATAATCATTACCCTTCCCTTAGAGTTTTTATATTCCTGTGGTATTAATGAATAGTTTTTATCCTTGTTGGCTGTATTGACAGCGGACATTTTGTGCCGGTTCGGCTTGGTCGAATTTGCGCCATCGTATACGGCGCAAAAGGCGTAAAATTCCTTAAGAATAAAAAGTTTTACTTTTATTCTTTTCGGTCACACCTCAGGCAGCGCATAGCCTCCGCAATGGCATTGAGCTTATGAAAGCCCAGAACCACCTCGTCAAAGCTGTTTTTTCGCTTCTCGGGAGAAAGCATTTCAAGGGGGAAGCGCTTATGAGATACAATCTCATCGTCATCAAAATCATAAGGTATCTCAATGGGTGCGCCCTTGTTCAGCTCTCCCCTTCCGCCGAGATATTTATCAATTGAAACCGCCGCTTTTTTACCGTCCGCAATCGCCTGTATAACGGTATCCGGACCTCTTGCGACATCGCCGCCCGCAAACACTCCCTCCATTGTGGTCATCAGGGTATCATCGTCCACAATAAAGGTTCCCCAGGAGGTCGTTCCGATCTCATCCTTGCGTACAAAGGGCAAATCGGAGTATTGACTGACCGCCGGTATAACCGTATCCGTTTCGAGAACATAGCTTGAGCCTTCTATAGGTGCGGACCTTCTTCTTCCGCTCTTGTCAAACTCACCCGGCTGCATTTTTATGCATTCAATGCCGCATACGCATCCGTTCTCGTCATTGACAAATCCTACAGGTGCGGAAAGCTCGATTATTTTAACCCCTTCTTCAACCGCCTCATGAATCTCGGATTCATATGCGGGCATTGCGTCTATATTTCGCCTGTAGAGCACAATAACCTCCTCTGCGCCCAAACGCAAAGCGGTTCTCGCCGAGTCGATCGCAGTGTTGCCGCCTCCGATAACAACCACTCGCTTTCCAAGCTTTATGCTATTACCTAAATTCACATCCTTAAGGAAGCTGATACCGTGGATAACTCCCTTTAGCTCCTCGCCGGGTATGTTTACCTTCTGAGGCATCTGTGTGCCTGTGGCTATATATATTGAATCATACTGCTTTTTCAGCTCCTCGAAGGTTATATCCTTACCTATTTCGGTATTAAGCTTTATATTTACTCCTGTCTCGGAGATAAGCTCTATCTCGTGGGCCAGCACCTTCTTGGGGAGCCTGTATTCCGGAATCCCGAACACAAGCACTCCGCCTGCCGCCGACTCCGCTTCGTAAATATCCACGGTATAGCCTAAACGAACGAGATAGTAGCCGCAGGTGAGTCCGGAAGCTCCGGCACCGATAATCGCCACCTTTTTTCCGTTTTTTGGGAATATAATATCATTGCTAAAGGGCTGCTCATGCTTATGAGCATAATCGGCAACAAATCGCTTCAAGTCGCAGACAGCCACAGCCTCGTCCACCGTAGCGCGGCGGCATTTTGCCTCGCAGGGGCGAGTACATATACGTCCGCAGACCGCAGGAAGCGGATTCTCCTGTCTTATCAGGTTATAGGCGTCCACAAACCGCCCGGCGGCAATCAGCGAGACATAGCCGGGCACATTAACGTTTGCGGGGCAGGTGTTTTCGCAGGGGGAAATAAACAGCTCCGAGCAAACGCCCGCACGGCAGTATTTGTGCTTTATATGTTCCTCGAATTCCTCCCGGAAATAACGAATGGTGCTTAAAACAGGGTTTGGAGCCGTCTGACCGAGCCCGCACATTGCGGTTTCCTTGATGGTTTCGCCCAACTCCTCAAGCAGCTCTATATCTCCTTCTCTGCCCTGCCCTTGCGTTATACGCTCCAGAATCTCCAGCATTCGCTTGGTTCCCACCCGGCAGGCAACGCACTTTCCGCAGGACTCATCCTGAATAAAATCCATAAAATACCTTGCGGTATCCACCATACAGGTGTCCTCGTTCATTGCAATAAGACCGCCCGAGCCCATTATTGCTCCCAACCGTATGAGCGATTCATAATCCGTGGTTACATTAAGGTTCTCACTGGTTATGCACCCGCCGGAGGGCCCTCCTATCTGTGCTGCCTTGAACCTCTTTTTATCCTTCATTCCGCCGCCGATTTTAAACAGTATATCTCCGAGCGGTTTGCCTATGGGAACCTCAATGATTCCCGTGTTTGTAATATCTCCCGCAAGAGCGAAAACCTTGGTTCCCTTGCTGTTTTTTGTGCCTATTTTAGAATACCATTCGCCGCCCTTATGCATAATAACCGGAACCGCAACAAGGGTCTCCACATTATTTATTATGGTAGGGCAATCAAACAAACCGCTCTGGAACGGGAATGGCGGCTTCTGTCTCGGTTCCCCTCTTCTACCCTCGATGGAGGACATAAGAGCGGTTTCCTCGCCGCACACAAACGCTCCCGCTCCGATTCTAATCTCAAGGTCAAAGTAGAAGTCGCTCCCGAAGAGCTTCTGACCCAATAGCCCTCTGCCTCTCGCATCCTCTATAGCAGCTCCCAGCCGCTCAACAGCAATCGGATATTCGGCTCTGACATAAACATATCCCATGTTTGCGCCTATGGCATATCCTCCGATAATCATTCCCTCAATCAGCGAATGGGGGTCGCCCTCTATAATACTGCGGTCCATAAACGCTCCGGGGTCGCCCTCGTCGGCGTTGCAGACTATAAACTTACGCTCTCCCTTTGCCTTAAGCCCCGCCTCCCACTTCATTGCGGTGGGGAAGCCGGCTCCGCCTCTTCCCTTAAGCCCGGAGCTCTTCATTTCCTCGATTACCTCGGTGGCGGTCATTTTATTTATAACATTTTCCGCAGAGAAATACCCTCCCCGAGCAATATAAGCGTCAATATTGCCGTACTCCATAGCTCCGCAGTTTCTGAGTGCTATTTTTACCTGTTCTTTAAAAAAATCTATGTCGTCTATCCTCGGAACATGCTTATTGAGCGAATGGTCAAAAAAGGTGTGCTCCTCCAATATTTCGTTGTCTATTATATGACTTTTTATTACCTTCCTCGCTGTGAGCGGCGTCAATTCGGTATAAAAAATTCGCTCCGGTAAAATCAGCATGACCGGACCGACGGCACAGGTTCCCATACAGCCCGTCTCGTGAACGACAACGTCGTCCTGCAATCCGTTTATCTCAATTTCGTCAATGACCGCTTTTTTTATCTCCTTGCAGTCGGAGGAAATACATCCGGCTCCGTAACAGACCAGAACCTGATACTTATATTTCGATAAAATCTCATTGTATTTGCTTTTTATGTATTCGAGGTCGTCTTTTGATTTGATACTGCTTGTTTTATTTATCATTTGTGTTCCATCCTGTATATTAATATTTGGATATAATCGATTCCAGCTTGTTTACGTTAACCTGCTTATATACAGTGTCGTCTATCATCATAGCGGGCGCAAGTCCGCACGCACCGATACATCGGGCTATCTCCAAGGTAAACTTTTCGTCCCTTGTTGTTTCTCCGAGCCGAATATCAAGCAGCTCCTGCAGCCGTTCCACCAGCTTTTTTCCACCCCTGACATAGCACGCAGTGCCTAAGCATACTCGTATGGTATGCTTACCCCTCGGCTCGGTGGCAAAAAAGGAGTAAAAGGTAACTACGCCGGACACCTCTGACAAGGGCATTTCCAACGAGTCGGCAATAAACCTCTGTAAATCAAGGGGTAAATACCCATAGATCCTTTGGGCAAGATGAAGAATCTGTATCAGACTTCCCTCTTTATCCCTGTAAAGGTCGATAATATTGGCAATCTGCTCGTACTTATGCCTTTCCTCCTTCGTTACTTCGGTGCATACCGGTATTTTTACATTTGCAACATTGTTTTTGCCCATCTTATCCTCCTATGTGTTGTGTATATTGTTTATATATTGCTCTTTTATTAACTTATGGGTATATAATAATTGTTTATGTACTTTTGTAATACATATTGAGCTGTTTTGATTAATCATATACTAATTTTTATATTTATTTACAGTTGGGTATAATTTTATACGATTAAATATACTTTGTCAAGTATTTGCAAAAAATACTATTTTTTTCACCGAGCCATTTATAAGACAAACGGATTAATTATGGGCTGAATTAAAGAAAAACACAAAAAAAACCGAAGTGGCTTAACACCACTCCGGATTCTGTTTTATCTTCCGGGATTCTTCACCCCAAAATATTGACCCACGTTCTTTTCTTATTCGTTTCACTGTAAACCGGCACAGTTATTCGGATATATTACTCGCCTCTTCCTCACGGGAATTAATCTCTCTGTAGTTCCTCAGCTTCAGCTTATCAAAGGTATTATAGCCGAAAAAGCTGCTGTCGATGTTTCTGAGCTGCTTGGAGGCAACAAAGCTGCTTGAGTGATAGAACAAGGCGGTTGCGGGACATAGCTCGGCGAATTTACTCTCCGCATCGTGCAGCAGGGTCGCTCTTTGCTCCCGATCGCTTATAAACACTATTGAATCTATAATCTCATCATATTCCTTGCTGTCAAGGTTCGTATAATGCAGCGAGAATGCATCCTTCTCAAAATCAATCGAAACCCTTGTTCCGCTGTAGAACTTGGAAAACGGAGCAAGATAGGTAAATGCATCGACGGAGTTCATTATATTATTAATACCCATCACATCATACTCTCTGTTGTACAGAGCCTGTAAATACTCATCGGGGTGAAGTCCCACCAGCTGAACACTGAAACCGAGCTGCTCCCAGACATCCTTGGCATATTTAGCTATATCCTCATAAACATTGGTATAATTAACCCTGCCCTTGTAGGTATCCCTAAGCTCCTTACTCTCCGGAATAAGATAGGTCAGCGTAAAGGAGCCGCTGTTCACCTTAGCCTGAGAGAGTAAGCTCTTTGCTTCTTCAATGCTGCCGGTGGTGCTGTAAATATCTCCTCCGGTCTTTCTGAAATCGGTGCTTCTATCCTTGTCGAACACTCCGAACGGAACATAACCGGTTGCTGCAACCTCGCCCGTGCCCGTAATCTCGCTTACAATCTTATTACGGTCAAGAGCTGTCGATAGCGCGTTCCTAACCCTTGCATCCGACAAAACATCGCTTTCGCAGTTAAAATAATAAACATAGGAGTTAAGGGTCTGCATTGTCTCGATATCCTTGGAATAATCTGCAAATGTATTCATATCGAAACCACCGAGGTAGAATATGTTCTCGTCCTCATAGCGCTTGGTTTGATACTCAATCTGAGTTCTTACGGTATCAAGGTCTCCTCTCGTTCCTACCGCTTCTTCCTGATACAGGCAAACTATTCTGTAAGGAATTACATACTTGTCGAGATAATCGTCCTCCTCACGGAAATAATAAGCGTTGCGCTCAAGAACCAGAGAGGTACCCTCGTCCTGTGCCTGCACTCTGTAGGGACCGTTGCATACTATGGTGGCTGCACTTGCCGCCCAATCCTCGCCGTCCTTTTGCGCTCTTGTAACAATATCCTCCCTTAACGGGCTGAGGTGGATACTGGAAACAATTTCAGCGAACACATCAGCGTCAAAATCCTCCTCAAAGGTAATCTCAAGAAGATCGGAGTCCACAGCGGCAAGACCGAGGTCAAACACAGTCATGGTGCCGGCTTTGACCGCCTTTGCGTTCTTTATAGGATAAAGCATTGCTGCATACGGACTCTCGGTAGCGGGGTCGAGTATGCGGGTCCAGGCATAAACAACGTCATCCGCAGAAACGGGACGCTTGTCGCTCCAGCCTGTCTCCTTCAACTCAAAGTACATCTTATACTCTTCGTCCACTCTATCATAATACGGATACCAGTTATCTGCGAGTGCTCCGACCACCCTACCCTTACTGTCAATAGTAGTCAGGCTCTGATAAATCAGTCCCAATAGCTGTGTTACATCCGAATTCAACTGAACCAGTGCCGGGTCGAGGGTCTGAGGGTAGGACGTGAGATACATGGAAATAACTGCGCCTCTCTCATCTCCCTTAAGGGTTGTACACCCTGCGAGAGTGCCCGCTAGCATGGTTACGCATAAAAGTAAAATCAAAAACCTTTTCATATGTTATCCTCCTACAAAGGCGTGGCTGCAAGATTTTTTTGCATAAAATAATTATATCATCTTCAGGTAAAATAATCAAGCTAAAATTATGTATTTTTACCATTGCACAAAAAGGCGTACATTTATTATGCATAACAGCCAAAAAAGCCGTTTTACCGAGTGCATTTCGCTCGCCTCGCAACGACCTTTTTCAGCTTTTTTTGAATAGTATCAGCTGTTGATTCTAAACATACACATAAACGCTACGCCCAGCAATGCTCCGAGCAGCAAGCCTATTACAAATCCTAACATAACGGTTCCTCCGATAAAAAGTAGTGTAACCGTTATTATATTTTTTAGTTATTTTCCCAGTTTTTTGTCAACCCTTGATGATATTGTCTATATTCCACTCGGACATTATATAAATAATGTAATCGGGCGAGTACTGCTTAATATCACCGATATTGTATGTAAACGCCCACATAGACTTGTATACCGTAGTGTTTGAACGATCTGCGAGTATATCATAAATATGAGCACCAAAGGAATCCCTCATAACATACAGATTGGGCATACCCGACTGTCCGGTATGGAAAACCCTCTCTGCTGCCGTGTTTTCGCTGTACATCAGGTAATTCTCGGCTCGATATCTCGGTACCGAGGCAATATCGCTGTTTAAACTGAACCTTGGCTTGCGATAATGACAATATTCCTGCATTATGTTCTGATCCATCATCATATAATATATCATGTCGCCGCCGTTATAATAATCGCCGATAAAATCGAACTCAATCTCTTTGCGGGGAGCGGCGGCAGGAAACCTGTCGCTTATATGGTTAAAAAGCTCGGTGTAGGCGATAAATGCGCTGTAATCGGTCCAGTGGCTGTCCGTTCCCCAGTAAATTTTATACTCGTCCTCCTTATGCTCCTTATATACATCGAGCAGGTTTATGACGGTTGCTCCGGCATCCTCAAGCGCCTTGTTCACCTGCTCAAGCCTGCTCTTCTTAGTGCCCTGCGGGTAATCCTCCGGCACCAGCTCCGGATAAATGCTTGCCTTGGAAGGAACAACCATATAAACAATCTCGGTCCCGGGCAGCTCCTCGTTTAACCTGCTTATTCTGTCCTTGATTCTGTTTGTAAGCGAATCAAGGCTAAAATCAGACATTGAGGTCTCGTGCATAAAATCGGGCATCATACTCTGAAAGAAGAAGTTATACTCGTTACCGCCCACAATAGGCCACATATCCGAGTTGGGAACCACCGGTTTTATATCCTCTGTATACTGCTCGGTTACGGTACCCGTCGCAGTTATGGTAACCCTGGTTTCCGTGCCCTCCTTATTAAGCCGCACCGAATAAAACCCCTTGTCCGAACCGGTGGTAACGCTCTGCGTTTCGGTGGTTGCGGTAATAACCGCTCCCTCCTCACACTTACCCACGACCACAAAGCAATTATTGTCTGTAAGTGTGCTTGCGAGTATGGAAAGGTGCTCAGTAGGCTCGTTATGTATGGGCTCCTTGCTTTCCTCCGCTTCGCTTACTTGGTCGGACTGCTCATCCGGCTCCGATGCTTCGCTCTCGTTATCCGCTACGGACTCGACCGAGCTCTCCGAAACGCCGGACCCCGTGTCGGAATCCTCCGATTGATTATCTGTCTCAGTATTGCAGGCAGTTAACAATACTACAAACACAATAAACAGCGTAAACAAAATCAACACCGATTTTTTTGTTCTCATTGCGATAAGCTCCTTAGTTATACCTGTGATTTTGCTATTCTATCACAAAAAAAGAGCGATTTCAATTGTTTATTTGTATAATATTCAACAAAAAAAGTATAATCAACGCCGTATTGTAGCCGGAAGCAACCACCAGCAGAGCCGAAATAATCAAGAGCAGCACTTTCCCCGCAACCGAAACTCTGCTTGAGGTGCGTTCCGCTTTTACAATATCGCATTTTTTTAGCAGTATTGCCATAAGCATTCTTCCTCCGTCAAGATTGCTTACCGGAAGCAGGTTCACAAAAGCAAGCGCAAGGTTTGTGGCAATGAAAATAAAAAGATGCAGCTCATAAAAAAAGGCAAAGAGCACTATTCCCGCAATTGCGGCGGAAATGTTGAAGATAACCCCTCCCGCCGCAATGGCAATGTCCTCGTTCAGTCCGGTATCCCCGTCGGCATACACTATCAACGCTCCGAGCGGTTCTATGTCTATTCTCTTTATCCTTGCGCCGCAGAGCTTTATGAAGAAATAATGCCCGAACTCATGCAGCATTACAGCGGCAAGCATCAGACAAAAGGTAAGACCGCCCTCAAGTACGATAATAAGCCCCAGGGACAACGGACAAAAAACGCTTATGCGCAGATTCAAACGCGGAAGAACTATGTAAATAACTATCCCTCCATTATTCTGCCAAGAAGATCGGCGACTGTTTTATTCCTCGAACCGGTTGATTGCCCCTGTTCTCCAAATACCTGTATATATCCGCTTTCTTCCCTGTTATTCTCATAGATGATGAACGCACCGATAAGCAGCAGCACAATCGCAAGCAATATTTTGGCGGTGTTCTTTTGTTTCTTTAATACAAGCAAGGGCTTTTTCAATGTTATCCAAATACCTCCTTAAATAGATAATTCTCTCACCATACATACGACATATATTTTTCCCGCTCGTTTTTATAATATAATAAGGAAAGAGGTGACGGTTGATGAACGAGGAGATATATATAATATATGCCGACATTCTACTGCTTATAAACTTTGTGCTGGATTTTTTGTGTCTTTTTATAAGCGGTAAGCTTCTGTCGAAAAAAATCCGAACCTTAAGGATACTTTTTTCCTCGCTGTTCGGTGCTGCATACTCGCTTTTATTTTATATCCTTTATCCTCTAGAATGGTTCTTTTCAATCCCGATGCACCTTATCGCCGCTTGTATAATTTGCTTAATAGCCTTTAGAATAAGCACGGTAAAGGAGCTGTTAAAGGCAGTGGGTGTATTTGTTTTTACCTCTGCTTTATTGGGAGGGCTACTAAATGCGGTATATGGAATATCGGGTAGATTCGCTGAGGGGATTTATACCGAAATAAGTGCGACAAGCTTGCTTGTTATCTCGATAATGTCAACCGTGATTGCGCTCGCTTATTCCCTGCTCTGTAAAAAAAAGGCGGTTGTAAAGTCCATGCGTGCCGATATATACATAGACGGCGCTCCTCTCAGGCTTAACCTGCTCGTGGACAGCGGAAACATGGCTACCGAGCCTTTTTCTTCACTTCCAGTAATAATAATAAGCTCGGGGAAAATGCCTCCTCCGCTTAACAAGCCGGTGCTGCAGAACAGTCCGGTGCCGCTCAGACCCATTCCCATAAAGACCGCTTCGGGAAGTGATTTGTTGTTCGGCTTTATACCGAAAAAAATAGTAATACGTCCGTTTTTTCAAAAAGAAAAAACTGTGGAGGCCGCTGTGGCAATTGATACCGGAACCTCTGATTATGCGACCTATGACGGGCTTTTGCCCTATTCCCTAACAGTATAAAACGCATGCTGCCCATAACCGTTCATCCGGCGCTGAACGATTATGCAGGGTTTTTCATCTCTACCGCCGGAGAAAAGGAGTTTTTAAATGAAGCTGACCTCAAAGTATAACCTTGTTTTACTTTGGCTAAAGGAAAAGTTGGGAATAAGTGCGGAAGAGCTGTTTTATATTAACGGTCCGCAAACCCTGCCCCCTCCCCTTTCCAAGGATGAGGAAGCGGTGATGATAAGCCGTCTGGATACCGACGAGAACGCAAGAAAAACCCTTGTCGAGCATAATCTTAGGCTGGTTGTGTACATTGCTAAAAAGTTTGAGAACACTTCGGTGGGAATAGAGGATCTTATATCTATAGGAACGATAGGGCTTATGAAGGCAATCAATACCTTCCGAGCCGAGAAGCAAATCAAGCTGGCTACCTATGCATCCCGCTGCATCGAAAATGAAATTCTTATGTACATACGCAAAAATACTTATCTCAAGGTGGAGCTCTCGCTGGATGAGCCCCTAAACATCGATTATGACGGCAACGAGCTGCTGCTGTCCGACCTTTTGGGAACGGAGAGTGATTATGTATATAAGAGCATAGAGGAAAGCGAGGATAAAAAAATAATAATGAAGGCTATAAGCTCCCTGCCCGAGAGGGACAGGCGTATTATTCAAATGCGCTTCGGAATCGGTCCGAACGGCAAATACGGCAAGGAAAAAACCCAGAAGGAGGTCGCAGACATTTTAGGAATATCCCAGAGCTATATTTCAAGGCTGGAAAAAAGAATAATAGAAAAGCTGAAGGATTATCTGACTAAGCAAAATTACTGACCGCTCTTACTTGCTATTGACTTTGGGCGAAAAAAGTATATAATGAGAGTATAATATTTACGAAAGGAGGTCTATAAATATCTTAGGCTTTTTAAAAAAAGAGCCGGCAAAGGAGCAGACAACCAACTCCGCATTGCCCAAGGCGGTGGCATTTGTGGACTACGAGCACTGGTACATTTCACTCAAGAACAATTACGGTTTGCAGCCCAATATAAAGGGCTGGTTTGAGGAACTCAACCAAAAGTATAATCTTATTGAAGTTTCTTTCTTTGCCGATTTCTCACACAAGAGTTTAGCGGACGAGATACGCCGAATCCGTCTTTATTCAAACAAAATTATCGATACAAGAAATCCTTACGGCGTAAAAAAGGATTTTACCGATTTTATCCTGCTCGATAACATCTATCAAAAGGCTCTGTCCTCTGACGATATACAGGTTTTTATTTTATTCTCGGGCGACGGACACTTCAGCTCTGTAACATCGTTTCTTAAGAACTTCTATCATAAGGAAGTTGTCATTTACGGCATACAGGATTCGTTCTCCAAGAGCTTGCAGGAAACAGCGAGCAGCTATGTGATTCTTCCTACACAGCAGGATATACACGGAAGCTTCTACCGCCATATTTTTGATTATCTTAAAGAGAGCCCCGAACCCAATTTTAACGATGCTGTCGCATTCGTAATGAAAAAATGCAGGGGCGCAACAAAGCAAAAGGTCTCCGCCTCATTGAAAAAACTGATGGAAAACGACTACATAACGGAGCGAAGTCTTAATGCTCGCAGAAGAGGCGTAATACCTAAGAAACAGCTCAGTCTGTTTGTTGACTGGGACAAGGTTCAAAAAAGCGGGATTATTGATTGAAATATTGTTTTTTAAGAAAAAATCTATTGCATTTTACGAAACGATGTGCTATAATGCTATGAAGTTAAGAGGATAGAGAGTTTAAGAGTGGGTTTGTTCCCACTCTTAAGTTTTAGTTTGTAATGTTTTATTCGGTAAGAACACATACTATAAGCTGAATAAAACGATTAAAAAAGGAAACGAAACAAATGTCTAAAAAGAAACCGAATATAACCTCGCAAATAAGTTCCCTTGTCCAAAAACCCATAAACGATATGGGCTACATCCTTTGGGATGTAACCTATTATAAAGAAGGAGCGGAAAAGACCCTTGAAATTGCGATTGACAAAAAGGGAGGTGTCTCCTTGGAGGATTGCAGCAAGGTTACTAAGGTTATTGAGCCGCTTATCGACAGGCTTAACCCGATTGAGGAGAGCTATTATCTTATGGTGTCCAGCGCCGGAAGCGAACGGGTGCTGAGAACAGCTGCGCATATAGAGGCGGCTAAGGAGCACTCGGTTATCGTAATCCTGAAGCTCTTTACCTCATTTGAAGGAAAAAAGGAGTACGAAGGCAGCATTGCGGACGCAACCCCCGACTCAATCACTATAACTCAGAGGGATACTGACAGTGAAATCACTCTGCCGAGAAAGCTTATCTCCAAAATGTCGGCCATGTTTACCGCCGGATGAAAATAACAGCTTATAATATTGAAAGGATTGGTTTATAAAAATGAACAAGGAGTTTTTCGAGGCACTTGATATTCTCGAAACGGAAAAAGGGATTCCCAAGGAATATATGATAGAACGGGTTGAGGCGGCGTTGCTCTCCGCATATAAAAAGGACAGCGGTGGCAAGGAGAACGCCCGTGTTAAGCTGGATCCGGAGAAAAAGGACATAAAGCTCTTCAGACAGCTTGAGGTAGTGGAAGAGGTTATAAACGACAAGAGCGAGATTTCGCTTGAAGAAGCACAGGCAAAATCCAAAAAATACAACATCGGCGACATATTTGAAACCGAGGTCAGGACAAAAAAGTTCGGCAGAATCGCCGCTCAAGCGGCAAAGCAGGTTATTATACAGGGAATCCGGGAAGCGGAAAGAGGTATAATGATTAAGGAATACGAGGAAAAGAAGGAGGAAATCGTTAACGCTGTTGTTGTGCGTGTAGACCCCACCACCGGCAACGCAACGCTGGAGATAGGCAAAAACGAAATGGTTCTCTTCCGCCATGAGCAGATTGAGAACGAGAGCCTTCAGGTCGGAGACCGTATAAAGGTATTCATTACCGAGATAAAAAAGGACTTCAGAGGTCCGAGTGTGGTGCTCTCCAGAGTTCATCCGGGGCTTGTACGCAGGCTCTTTGAGCTTGAGGTGCCGGAAATAAGCGATGGCATTGTTGAGATTAGAGCTATAGCGAGGGAGGCGGGCAGCAGAACGAAAATCGCCGTTACCTCCAACGATTCCAATGTTGATGCTATCGGAGCCTGCATAGGCGCCAAGGGTTCCAGAAAGAATAATATTACCGCAGAGCTTTGCGGAGAAAAAATAGATATTATACTGTACAGCGAGGATAGCGAGGAGTTTATAAGCTCGGCACTTGCACCCGCAACCGTTGAATCGGTAATGAAGCTTCCCGATTCGGACAGGGCTTACAGGGTTATCGTTGCTGACGACCAGCTCTCCCTCGCCATAGGCAAGGAGGGACAGAACGCCCGCCTTGCAGCGAAGCTTACGGGCTTTAAAATAGACATAAAGAGCAAAAAAACACTTGAGCAGGCTTAACCTGCTTTTGGGGTGACAGAATTGACGGAAAGAAAAAAACCGACAAGAAAATGCATCGGATGCGGCGAAATGAAGGAAAAAAACACGCTTTTGCGTATCGTTAGGGATAAGGACGGCAGCATCCTTATTGATACAACCGGCAAAAAGGCCGGAAGAGGTGCTTATATATGCAACCGCATAAGCTGCTTTGAAGCGGCAAAAAAGGGAAGAAGACTGGAGAAATCCTTCAAGTCAAAAATCGCATCCGGGATTTATGATGAGTTGCAGGAAAAGCTTGAGGAAGACGCAGATTGATTCTCCTCTTACCGCGGAGGTAACGATTAAGAATGGAAAAGCTGCTTGGTTTACTCGGACTTGCATATAAGGCGGGTGCGGTTACGGTCGGTACAAACAATGTTCTCGCCGCAATAAAGAGCGGTAAAGCGTTGCTGGTTATTACAGCCGAGGATGTTTCGCACAACACCGCTAAGCTGCTTGGAGATAAGTCCGGTTATCGTAACATAAGGCTTATCGGACTTCCGGTTTCAATGGAACAGCTTGCACATAACTTCGGGAAAAGCAGCACTTCCTCTGTCGCAATAACGAACAAGGACTTTGTTAACGCTGTTTTGAAGCATATACCCTAACGGTCGGTCAGGAATTTATAAACCCGCAGTATTATATAACAAAAGGCATAAAGTTTGTGAGAAGAATCTTTCAAACACGGTTTTGTACCTTTACCAAAGAAAGAGCGGCTGCACGGCATCCGCCTAAGCGGTACAATAACCGCTCATTACTGAAAGGAATGTCATAATTATGGAGAAATACCGAATTAACGCTCTCGCCAAGGATCTTAAAATGAGGAGCAAGGATATTATTAAAATATTAGCCGATAACGGATTCCCGGGCAGGAGCCATATGACCGCTCTTGAGAGCGATGAGCTGAGCTTGGTTTTCGAGGTGGTTACTCAAAAGAATCAAATAGACATAACCGCTTTCTTCAACATATACGAGGAAAAAAGGAAAGCAAAAAAGGCCGCCGAGGACGAGAAGAGAAAAAAAGCGGCGGAAGAAGCACGCAAAAAGATAGGGATAAACGCTCCTCCGGTCAAAAAGAAGCAGAAGCAACAGCAGCCGCAGAAGCAGCGGGCGAGAGGCGAGGTTCGGGTTGTTGATACGAGAGGCACCGCAGGTGTCGACCTTTCTAAATACGACAGCAAGCTTGAAAAGTTTGACACGGTCGTACCCGATTCGGCGCAAACATCAAAGCAGAAGATAAAAAAGAAAAATGCCCGCGGCTACGGTAACGACAAAGGTAAGGGTTCCCGAAGCAGGTTCGGAAAACAGAAAAGCACCTACAAGCCCAAGCCTGTGCAGCTGCATATCTTGGTGCCGGATGAAATTACGGTAACCGAGCTTGCATCCCGTATGAAGACCCAGGCCGGAGAGGTTATAAAAAAGCTTATGGCAATGGGCTCGATGGTTACCGTAAACGAATCAATTGACTACGACACGGCTTATCTTGTTGCCGACGAGTTCGGCATAAAGGTATCGAAGGAGATCGTGGTAACCATTGAGGAGAAGCTGTTTAACGAGAGCGAGGACAAGGCAGAGGAGCTTGAGCTCCGTGCTCCGGTCGTGGTGGTAATGGGACATGTGGACCACGGAAAAACCTCCCTTTTGGATGCAATCCGCAACGCAAATGTTACGGAAGGCGAAGCGGGCGGAATCACTCAGCATATCGGCGCATACCGTGTAGATGCGGACGGAAAGAGCATTACCTTCCTTGATACACCCGGACACGCGGCGTTTACCTCAATGCGTGCAAGAGGAGCCAATGTTACGGATATCGCCGTGCTTGTGGTTGCTGCCGATGACGGAATAATGCCGCAGACCGTGGAAGCCATTAACCATGCGAAGGCGGCGGGTGTTACCATTATAGTCGCTATCAATAAAATGGACCGTCCCGGTGCAGACCCCGAGAAGGTCAAGCAGGAGCTTACTCAGCACGACCTTATTCCCGAGGAGTGGGGCGGAGACACTATCTGTGTTCCGGTTTCGGCTCTTAAGAAGACGGGCATAGACCAGCTGCTTGACATGATTCTCCTATCCTCCGAGATGCTCGAGCTCAAGGCAAACCCGAGCAGAGCGGCGAAGGGTGTCGTCATAGAAGCACAGCTGGACAAGGGCAGAGGTGCGGTCGCTACCCTGCTGGTTCAAAACGGAACGCTTAAAAACGGCGATTATATTATTGCCGGAACTGCCGTGGGTCGTGTACGGGTTATGACCGATGATAAAGGAACAAAAATAGAGCAGGCGGGTCCCTCCTTCCCGGTTGAAATCATGGGACTGTCAGAGGTGCCGAACGCCGGAGACGAGTTTTATGCCGTTGCGGACGAGCGCATGGCAAAGGAGCTGGTTGACCAGAGGAAGCATCGAGAAAAGCAGGAGCAGTTCAAGACCGATTCCAAGGTTAATTTGGAGGAGCTGTTTGAGCAGATCGGCGCAGGAGTAAAAACTCTCAGCGTAATCGTCAAGGCGGATGTTCAGGGCTCGGCGGAGGCTGTAAAGCAAAGTCTTATCAAGCTCTCCAACGAGGAGGTAAAGGTGGATGTTATCCACGCCGGAGTCGGTGCCATCACCGAGAGTGATGTAATGTTGGCATCTGCCTCGAATGCTATTATTGTTGGCTTCAATATACGTCCGGATAAGCTGGCGATGGATGTTGCCGAGCGGGATAAGGTGGATATTCGTACCTACCGTATTATATATGAGTGCATTGAGGAAATAGAGTCCGCCATGAAGGGAATGCTTGCACCCAAGTATAAGGAGGTTATACTGGGTCGTGCGGATGTGCGGCAGTGTATCCGGGTTCCGAATATAGGAACCATAGCGGGCTGCTACATTACCGACGGTAAGGTTACCCGTAACGCGAATATTCGGGTTGTTCGTGACGGCGTGGTTATTTTTGAGGACAAAATATCCTCCCTCAAGCGGTTCAAGGACGATGTGCGTGAGGTCTTGGAGTCCTTTGAGTGCGGTATCGGGTTGGAGAAGTTTAACGATATTAAGGACGGAGATGTACTCGAGGCGTTCGTTATGGAAGAAATTAAACGGTGATAAACACTTTTTATGAAAGGATTTATTCATCCCGAGTGAATAAATAACGGTGAGAGGAATGTCAGGCTTTCGTCAGGACAAGATAAACGATGAGGTTGCCAAGGAGCTTGCCCAAATAATTCGCACGGTAAAGGATCCGAGGGTTAGCGACAGCTTTGTGAGCATAACCCAGGTTTCGGTTACCAGGGATTTGTCCCTCGCAAGGGTGTATTACAGCATTATCGGGCCGGAGCAGGATGCCGGAAAGGGGCTTGACTCGGCTAACGGTTATATCCGGAAGGAGCTTGCAAAGCGACTTAATCTAAGAATCACCCCCAAGCTGATTTTTGTGCGGGACGATTCCACCGAGCGGGCGATGAATATTATGCAGAAGCTGAGGGAAATAGACCCGGACAGGGATAATACCGAAGGAGAATAAAAGACTTGGATATAAACATTGAGCAGGCGGCGGCTTATCTTAAGGATAGGGATGATTATCTTGTCGTTTCGCACGCAAGCCCGGATGCGGACACCATCGGTTCGGCAGCGGCTCTTGTTACGGGGCTGAGAAGTATCGGTAAAAATGCGGTTGCGGTTTGTTATGACCGGATACCTGACAAGCTGAGCTTCCTTGACTCCGGCTGTTGCTTTACCGAAACCGAGCCGAAGGGTATTAAGACTTATATTAGCGTGGATACCGCTTCTGCGGTAATGCTCGGAGGGCTTGCGGAAAAATATACCAAAGAGCGTGTTTTTGACCTTGCGATTGACCATCATATCGTAAACAATATACCGTGCAGACAGCGGCTCCTTTTTGCCGATTATTCCTCCTGCGGTGAGATTATTTTTGAGCTACTCGAAAAGCTTGGAATTCCACTCGACAAATCAACAGCAACCTCTCTGTATGGCGCAATGTCGTCGGACAGCGGAGGATTTCGTTTTTCCAGCACCCGCCCGCAAACCATGCGCCATGCCGCACGCTTGATGGAAACAGGAATTGATTTTGCAAAAATAAATCGGCTCTTGTTCGAGACAAAAACCCTTCGTCAAATCGAAATCGAACGTATTGCATATAACTCGGTCGAGCTTTACTATGACGGAAGGCTTGCCGTTGTAACCATAACCGCAGACCACCTTTTAAAAGCAAACGCAGACGAAAGCGATATAGAGGGATTAAGTCAAATACCGAGGCAAATATCCGGTGTAGAGGTCTCGGCGGTGATACGCCCCAAGGGAGACACGGTGAAGGTCTCTCTGCGCTCCAACGATTATTTCAATGTAGCCGAGCTGGCGTCCCGCTTCGGAGGCGGCGGACATCATCATGCGGCGGGATGCAGCTTTGATACGGATACAGACCATGCTAAGGAAGCAATAATCGATTCGCTTAAGGGTTTATTGTAGACAAATGGAGTGCAACGGAATCGTAAACATAGACAAGCCGGAGGGAATTACCTCTCATACCGCAGTATCTAAGGTTCGCCGCTTCCTGAACACAAAAAAAGTGGGTCACAGCGGTACGCTTGACCCAATGGCAACCGGAGTACTTCCGATTATGATAGGCTCCGCCGTAAAGGCGAGCGAATGGTTAGTCGGGCATGACAAGCGCTATATTGCGGGTATTAAGCTGGGAATAGAGACGGACAGCGAGGACACCAGCGGCAGCATAACAAGCTCCTTCTCCGGCACCCTTCCCGATTTTGAGGAATTCAGAGCTGTTGCGGAGAGCTTTACGGGCAGGATAATGCAGACGCCCCCAATGTATTCCGCAATAAAGAAGGACGGTCAAAAGCTGGTTGATTTGGCACGCAAGGGCATTGTCGTTGAGCGCAGCCCGAGACAGACGGAAATATACTCCATAAACGCTTTTATAGAAAAATCAGGGCTTTTTTTAGAGGTTTTTTGCTCAAAGGGAACATATATACGCACTCTTTGCGCCGATATAGGCAAAAGGTTAGGCTGCGGAGCCGCAATGAGCTCTCTTCGCCGTACACAGGCGGGTTTTTTTCATATCTCCGATTCAATCGGTTTAGACGATTTTTTGCAGACATCCTCGGACAAAGTCCTTTCTCTGATAAAACCTGTCGAAGGTGTTTTTTATAGTTACAGCATTATCACCCTCCCCCCGTTTTTTGAGCGTCTTTTCAGAAACGGAGCGCCCATATTCCTTCATAAAATAGGACAAGGTGCGGAGGAGGGAGTTCTTTACAGAATTTACGGTGCGGAAGGATTTTTTGCGGTGGGAGAAGTAAAAATCATTGACGGGAAAAAAGCAGTTAAGGTGAAAAAGTTTTTTTAACTCTTCTCTTTACAACAAAATAAGACAGTATTGATATGGTAGTGTAAAAGCAGCCATATCATTTTTTATTGGAAGGAGACAGCCGGCATGAACCTGACCTTCGGAGAAAAAAAGGTGCTTTGCGGTGATTATAAGCGCAAGGAAAAAATAGCAATGCTGGCGGTAACTGATATAGCTCCAAACCCACTCCAGCCACGAAAGAGCTTTGATGAGGAGGATATTACCTTCCTTGCGGAAAGCATTAAGCAGTTCGGCATTATACAGCCCATTGCGGTCAAGCCCCGGGAGGACGCTCCCTGCCTTAAGCTGAATAACCAAACCGTGTATACCGCCTCCTTTGAGATTATCGCGGGAGAACGCAGGTGGCGTGCGGCTCGCCGACTCGGTCTGAGTAGGATTCCCTGTATTGTTTTTGAGACCGACAAGCCCGGCTCGGCGATGCTTGCGCTTGTGGAAAACATACAACGCAAGGAGCTGGGTATTTTTGAGGAGGCAACAGCGCTTCAAAACCTGCTGCTAATGACCGAAATGACCCAGAACGACTTGGCAAAGCGACTCTCGGTGAGCCAATCAAGCATTTCCAACAAGCTGAGACTGCTCAAGCTTAATTCCGAGGAAAGAGAGCTTATAATAGACTCATCGCTTTCCGAGCGGCATGCCAGAGCGTTGGTAAGGGTGGAAAACGAGCGGGTAAGACGAGCGCTGCTCAAGCGTATTATAGAAAAAAGCCTGTCCGCTTCAGATACCGAGAAGCTGATAGATGATTGTCTCAAAGGTGATTTCTCAAAGGAAAAAACGCAAAAAAAAGTAACCCGTATAGGTATAATAAAGGATCTCAGGTTTTTTTACAACACGGTTGACCGTGCTCTGTCTCTTCTGGGAGATGCGGGAATAAAAGCTAAAAGTGAAAAAACGGAGTATGACGGCTATTATGAGGTAGTTATAAAAATAGCCAAGCAGCAATAAAAAGAAGCCAATAAGCGGCTT
>CAZGJQ010000007.1:0-38858 GCA_964525815.1 uncultured Oscillospiraceae bacterium | reverse complement strand
TCTCGGCCTACCAAGCTTTGTACTCTCGTTGTTGTTCAATTTTCAATGTCCTGTTGCGTGCCCGTTTTTGAGACAGCTTGCATATTGTAGCACGGCAAATCATAATTGTCAACACTTTTCGACAAATAATTTTAGCGCAATTTATGGAAAATAAAAAGGATATTTTGTGCATTTTGAATAAAGAGCGTTTTATCTACTAAAAATATATTGTAAGGAGTTGTTTTAATGGTTGTAATGCTGATCCGAACCTTCATATTTTATATATTACTAACGGTTTTGATGCGGTTGATGGGTAAAAGACAGATAGGGGAGGTACAGCTCTCCGAGTTTGTAGCGGTTATTCTTTTAAGTGAAATTGCGGCTCTGCCCATTACAGACAGAGATATTCCGCTCTCGCACGGGCTTGTCCCTCTGGTTGTAATAGCTTCCATAGAAATAATAATTGCCTTTGTATGTCGTAAGAGCTCGTTTCTTCGCAAGCTTGTGGACGGAAAACCCGTTGTTCTGGTAAAAAACGGTAAGGTTATAAGCGAAAATCTAACAAAAACTCGGGTTACACCGGATGAAATCGAAGCAGAAATCCGAATCAACGGCTACAGACATATAAAGGAAGTAGACACGATTATTCTCGAACAAACCGGAAAAATGAGCGTTTTACCAAAAAAAGGAACACAAAGCAGCTAAATGAAAAATACAATCATCGCAGCGGTGCTTTTGCTTGTTATTATAGGGCTTGTAATCGCAAATGCCATAATAACCGCTAATATAGCTGACAAGCTCTATAGGCTTACGGAGGAACAGAATCTAAGAGAGCTTCAAAAATACTGGGAAGAAAAATATTACTTTCTATCACTGACCACAAACGCAAAGATGCTAGAGGAAGCCGAAAAGGCACTCGGAGACATGATTTCCTATAAAGAATCGGAAAGCGAGGACGAATACAAGGCTGCGGAAAAAAGGTTTGTAAACTATGTCGATGAAATAGCAACAGGAGAGAAAATCATTTTTTATAATATATTCTGACTTGACAGCGTTGCTCGCAAGGTATAATATAATATAGTAATTTATGTTCTATATCAAGGCAGGGACACTGCAGCTTCCGGTTAGGCTCCTTGTTTTTAAACAGCCCGCCACAGTGTTGCCTGCCGTATATTACTATTATTTTATGTAGAATTATGCCGAAAGGGGATAGCTGATGAGCAAACCGCAAAAAAAAATAATCCTCGCCCCATCATTATTAGCGTGTGATTTTTTAAATATAGAAAAGCAGCTTGAAGCGCTGCAAGAAGCCGGAGCCGAATATTTGCACCTTGATGTTATGGACGGAATTTTTGTACCCAATATATCCTTTGGGCAGCCTCTTGTAAAATCACTCCGCTTGGGTTGCGGGATGATTTTTGATGTGCATTTGATGATAACAGAGCCGGAAAGATACATAGATGACTTTATCTCGGCGGGCGCCGATATTATCACTATCCATGCGGAAGCTACCAAAGACTGCAGAGCGGTGCTTGACTATATCAGAAGCAAGGGAATAAAGAGTGCGATCTCGGTAAAGCCGGGAACGCCGGTATCGGAAGTGTTCGGGCTGCTGGAGAGCTGCGATATGGTTCTCGTAATGTCGGTAGAGCCGGGGTTCGGCGGGCAGAGCTTCATGCCGGAAGTTCTGGAAAAAGTCAGGGAGCTGAAATCATTCATCGACAGCAAGGAGCTTGACATCGATATAGAAATAGACGGGGGCATCGACAGCACAAACGCCGCTTTATGCATTGAAGCGGGGGTGAACATTCTTGTGGCGGGCAGCTCCGTTTTCGGTAATGAGGATATAGCGGCTGCAGCAAGGGATATACTCGAATCGGCAAAACGAAAGGAATAGTAATTATCATGCCAGCAAGAAATAAATACAGAAAAAAAAGAACAATAAACTCCGTATTGCTGATAATAACCTTTTTGGTAGCGTCTGCGGTTATTACGGGTACGGTGCTCCTTGTGTTAATGGTGCTTGGAGATGACAATACGGCTATAAGCAGCACCGGGGAATCCAGTATATCGTCGGAACCTGATAGCTCCGACAGCAGCTCAGCCGATACGGAGAGCGAGCCCGAAGAAAGCAGCCGGGATGAGGTCAGCCGGAGCTATGAGGACTACATAGGGGTGGAATACGCCATAGACATAAGCGAATGGGAGCAGCATATCGACCCGGAGGATAATTCGGAATATCTGATACTTGTCGGTCCCAACAACCCTCTGCCAAGCGATTATGTTCCGGATAATATGATTGATGTCACCTACACCCGCAAGGACGGCAGAGCTACGCAAAAAATGGTTTATGCTGCCGAAAAAGCATTGCAAGCATTTTTACTTGAAGGAGCCGAGTACGGCGTTCTTGATGTTACCGTAACAAGCGCATACCGCTCTTATGCTTATCAGGGTCAAATATTCAACGGGAATGTGGATAAGAATCTTCACAATTTTTCAACCCGCGAGGAATGCGAGGAGTATGTCGCTACCTTTTCCGCAAGACCGGGAACCAGCGAGCACCAGGCCGGACTCGCCTGCGATATGCACAATCTTGGGAGCGCACAGCAATCCTTTGGGAGAACGGAGGAAGCTAAATGGCTGGCACAGAACGCGCACCGCTTTGGTTTCATACTTCGTTATCCCGAGGATAAAACAGAAATCACCGGAATTATTTACGAGCCGTGGCATTTCAGGTTTGTGGGCAGGAAGGCGGCAACCGAGATGTACGAAAATGACTTATGCCTTGAGGAATACCTTGCCTCACTGAATTAGAAATATATTGACATTATTGAATTTATCTATTATAATAATTAACAGCATAGCAACGCATAACAGAATTCATAAACGAAAGGAGCTGTGTATTGATGACTGTAATAAACGAGGTGGCCTTGGTCTGAAAACAGAATATCGGTGCGGGCAATTATTTCTGGGGGTATAATACCTCTTTGGTTGCCTTACCGTTTTTAAGTAACCTTTCGTGAATACTGCAGACAGCTTTTTATAAGCAATGTTTTACAGGCACATCGAGTAGGTGTGCCTTTTTGCATGCTTATTTATGAGTACCGCAGTTTGCAGCCGACGGGCTGCTTTCTGCGGTATTTTTGCGCCGATTTAAGAGGGAGTGGTTCAGATATGATAATAATTTACAACAATAAAACACAAAAAAATTTTGGAGGAAATATACATTGAACTTATTTGAATACGGGTTCAACCCGTCAATGCTGACTGAGGACGAAAACGGATTGCCAGCACGGGTTACCGCTGTCCACAGGGAGCGTTACGAGCTTGTATGCGAACACGGCAAAGTGTCCGGCAGGCTTAAAGCAAGCATTTATTATACCAGAGAATCAGAGGAGTTCCCGACTACCGGAGATTTTGTTCTGATAAACTACATTCCCAACGGAGACAGCCAAATAATAAAAACACTGCCGCGAAAGTCCTTCTTTTCAAGACGGGATCCAACGCCGGGGCGGGGGGAGCAGGCGGTTGCCGCGAATTTTGACTATGTTTTTATAATGCAATCGCTGAATCTTGATTTCAATTCAAAGCGGCTGGAGCGTTATACCACCCTTGCGTGGCAGTCCGGCGCCCTTCCCGTGGTCTTGCTGACCAAGGCGGATTTAGTCGATGATTGCTCGGAGCAAATGAGAGCCGTGGAAAGAATCGCAATGGGGATTGCCGTTTATGCGGTAAGCGCAAGGACCGGAAGAGGGCTTGACAATCTTTCGGACTTCCTTAAACCCCGCAAGACCATTGTCTTTTTAGGTTCATCCGGAGTCGGAAAGTCCAGCCTTGTCAACGCTCTCGCCGGAAAGGAAATTATGAATGTCAAGGAAATCAGGGAGGATGACAGCAAGGGCAGACATACGACCACGCACAGGCAGCTGATCAGGCTTGATAGCGGCGTGATGATCATCGACACCCCCGGTATGCGTGAGCTTGGTATGTGGGATGTTTCCGCAGGGCTCGGAGAAGCCTTTTCTGAGATTGAGCAGTACTTTGGCAAATGCAAATTTTCGGACTGTAAGCACCGGACAGAGCCGGGCTGCGCCATAAAGGCGGCGATTGAAAGCGGAGAGCTCCCGCAGGAAAGATGGGACAGCTATATAAATCTGAAGCGGGAAGCCAAATTCACCGATGACAAAGCCGAATATATGCGCAATAAACAGCAGTGGCAAAAGGATATAGCAAAATGGAATAAGCAGAACAAAAGAAACGGAGGATTTAAGAGATGAATGACTTTATAATAAGACAAATAAAACCGGAAGAATACAACATCGTCAGACAATTAGATAGAGATGCATTCGGTTACAATGAGCGTGGTAGCGATGGTGAGTTTCATGCGGTGCTTGCGGACAATATACGCCGCTCCCCCTATTTTATACCTGAGCTTGATTTGGTTGCCATCAGAAAAGATGGTTTTATTTTAGGACACGGTATTTTCTCATCATTACCGATGGGCGACGCTGGCAAGCATGTCATATGGCTTCACAGCCTTGCAGTCAGGCACGGGGAAAATGATAACCATGATGTAAAATCCTATGAATACCAGCGTAAAGGCATAGGTACGGCATTAGTAATGTGCGAGCTTAAAATAGCGAAATTTCTTGGATATACCGGGTGTATGACCTGCGGTAACCCTGCTGTTTATAAAAATAAAATGGGATTTTCGGGTTGCTCTGATTTTGGTATTAGCTGGGACGACAGCGTGGAAGACCCTGAAAGCTTTGTTTTCGCCATTGAGCTTGTACAAAGCGGGTTTGACAAGACAAATAAGCTGCTCAGTTATTCCTATTATGACTTTACAAAGACGGAGCAAGTACAGATTAAGGCTGAAACGTTGACATGCATTTTAAGTAAAATACTCGGCAAGACCATTCTGCGCGCTGATTACCAGACCAAAGAGCTGCAAGGTGGTACATTGGGCGAGGTTAGGCTCGTCACGGGTATGGTTGAAACCATTGACGGTAAGATATTGCCCTATAAAGTCGTGTTAAAAATCCAGAAAAAATGGATACGCCCCGGTGATCCTGATTCATGGCGCAAGGAATATGACCTTTATGGTTCGGATTTCGAAAAGTTTTTTACCGATTCATTTCGCTGGCCGGAGTGTTATCATGCGGAGATGAACGACGATGAGATACAGATATGGATGGAATATATCGACGGAATATCAGGTAACGATCTTACCATTGAAATGCTTGAACAGGCAGCGTTGGAGTTAGGGCGTTATCAAGGCAGGTTATACAAACAATCGGAATCATTACATCATATCGTTTGTCTTGGTGATGCCGGATTTTTAGCAAGAGAATTTAGTCAATGGCATACGCAGTCATTTACATACGATTTTCTTATATCCGAACCGTGCCGTATGCCGGGATTCTTAAAACAAATGCTAATAAATGATGAAATCCAGTTAGTTGAAGGTAAATCGTTTGAATATGGTTACCTTCGTTCAAGGAGCTGTGATATACCTGAACACTTAAAGCAGATGCTCATTGATATTGACGACCACAAAGATGAAATATTCGATAAGCTAAAGAACCTCCCCGTCGTATTGTGTCATCGGGATTTCTGGAATGAAAATATATTCTTTTCTGACGGCAGAATAAGGATTATAGATTGGGACACTACGGGTTGGGGTTTCCTTGGTGAAGACATTGCGAGTTTAATCGTAGATGGTATGGATGTTGCGAGATTCGAAGAGAATTATCATAGACTTATTCCAACCTACTTGAAAGGTATTTCGGAATATATGGATATTTCTTCGCTTGAGGAAATGTATATTTTAGAAATGATTCTTGTAAAATTCGGATACCGTATGATGCAAGAGTATATGTTTTCAGAATCACCGGAAGAAAAAAGCTGGGGTATGAACGCACTACAAAAAATATATGAATTATGGGGTGCTTAAATGGTTGACAATTTATTTCATTTGTTGAAACTTAACTACTTTATAACGCCGTTAAAGACTTTTTACTATCGCGTCGGTTATTACCCAAAAATATAAAGGAGACTTATAAAAAATTGAATAATATAATTATTTGGAATGATTTTATCAAGGAATACACGGACAAAGCAAAACAAAAAAATTCAATCTCCAATCTGACGAAGCCGAAAAATGTAACATTGCATAACGGCAATAACATAACGCTGCGGCTTGAAGCAGAAAAGGATTACCGTGAGGTTGAGCTGCTTACCAGAGAGGCGTTCTGGAGTCAGGATAACATGGAAAAGCTCGGCGATATCGGAGCGGATGAGCATTATCTTGTCCATTTGCTGCGAGGTTCACCCGAGTTTGTACCGGAGCTTGACTTTGTGGCAGAATGCTGCGGTAAAATAATAGGAAATGTTATGTACAGCTTAGCTTATGTTCTCACAAAAGAAGGTGTTATTCATCCTGTACTGACCTTCGGACCGCTTTCCGTCCTGCCGGATTACAAAAAACAGGGGGTGGGAAGCGCCATTATGCGGCATACACTAAAAATAGCCGCACGGCTTGGTTATGGTTCGGTTCTCCTCTTCGGACATCCGGAGTATTATCCCCGCTTCGGCTTCAGGAAAGCAAAGGAGTTCGGAATCACAACGGCTGCCGGCGAGAGTAACCCCGCTTTCATGGCTATGGAGTTGCTCTACGGCGACTTGGAAGGCATAACCGGCTCTTTTCATATCTCTCCGGTATTTACTATAGATGCACAAAGAGCCCGGGAGTATGACAGGTGTTTCCCGCCGATTAAATAGTTATAAAAAAAAGTGTTGACAAACTGCTTACTCTCGTGTATAATGCTTGGTATAATAATTTTATACTAAAAACCTATTATAAACCGTTGATTAAGATTAGTAAGCACAGAGCATTGTTTCTCAGAGAGTGCTGTTTCGGTATATGCCGAAGCTGTGAGCAGCACAAACAAGCCTTTGCCGAATGGACTTATGAGGGCAGACGAAAGAAAAAACGCAAGAGATTTCTGTGTTTTTTACTAGTAGCAACTGACGGGATTCGCCCGTTATAGCGACAGCGCATAGCATTAAGTGCGTAAAGAGGCCTGCATTTTTGCAGGCAAGTTGGGTGGTACCGCAGAAGCTTTTTTAGACTTTTGTCCCAATATTTATTCCGTTATGGAATATTTGGGCAAGGGTCTTTTTTGTATTCAAATATACCAAATACCAAATACCAAATTTAAATAAGGAGTGTACGAAAAATGGCAAAAAAAATTCCCTACAGAACCTATTTATCCGAGGATCAGATACCCAGATACTGGTACAACCTAAGAGCCGATATGAAGGAGCAGCCCGATCCGCTGCTTAACCCCGGCACCCTTAAGCCGATAACGGCAGAGGAGCTTTATCCCGTATTCAGTAAGGCATCGGTAGAGCAGGAGATGGACAGCACCACCCGTTTTATCGAAATACCGGAGCCGATACTGGATTTGTACAAGGTTTACCGCCCGTCCCCGCTTATCCGTGCTTACAACCTTGAGAAGCACCTCGGCACGCCCGCAAAAATCTATTACAAGTTCGAGGGCAACAACACCTCGGGAAGCCACAAGCTCAACTCCGCCATTGCTCAGGCATATTATGCGAAAGCGGAGAATCTTGACGGTCTTACCACCGAGACCGGAGCCGGTCAGTGGGGTACCGCACTTGCGGAGGCCTGCTCCTATTTCAATCTGCCGCTGATCGTTTACATGGTCAAGGTCTCCTATAACCAGAAGCCCTTCCGCAAGACGGTTATGCAGGTTTTTGACGGTAAGGTAATCGCCTCCCCCAGCGATACGACGCAGGTGGGCAAGAAAATGCTGGAGCAGAACCCCGACTCCAACGGAAGCCTCGGCTGTGCGATAAGCGAGGCGGTGGAAAAGGCGGTTACAACGCCGAACACCCGCTATGTTTTGGGCTCTGTACTGAATCAGGTGCTCCTGCATCAGTCTGTTATCGGTCTGGAATGCAAGACCGCACTTGAAATGCATGACGAGTATCCGGACATTATAGTCGGCTGCGCCGGCGGCGGAAGCAATCTCGGCGGTCTGATTGCGCCGTTTATGCAGGATAAGCTGACCGGAAAAGCGGACCCGAGAGTAATTGCGGTAGAACCCGCCTCCTGTCCTTCGTTAACGAGAGGCAAGTACGCCTATGACTTCTGCGACACCGGGAAGATAACCCCGATGGCAAAGATGTACACATTGGGCAGCGGCTTCATGCCCTCCGCAAACCATGCGGGTGGACTGCGCTACCACGGAATGTCCCCTATTCTTTCCAAGCTGTATCATGACGGCTATATGGAAGCCGCTTCTGTCGGACAGAGCAAGGTCTTTGAAGCGGCGGTGCTGTTCTCCAAGCTTGAGACCATTCTGCCCGCTCCGGAATCCGCACATGCAATAAGCGGAGCGATAGACGAGGCGCTCAAGTGCAGGGAAAGCGGTGAAGCCAAGACAATCCTGTTCGGTCTGAGCGGCACGGGCTACTTCGATATGCCCGGCTACAACGATTATCTTACAGGTAAGATGACCGATTATGTTCCCACAGACGAGGAACTGCAAAGGGGCTTTGACACACTGCCAAAAGTGGATTAAAACAGTACACACAACCCGAAGTCGTTTGCGACTTCGGGTTGTTTTATAAAAATCACTTATTTAGCGTAAACAGCTCCCAGCTTTGCCATTTCGGCACGAACCTCTTTGCCGTCCAGCTCACGGGGCAGTATTTCCTTGTCCAGCGAGAACGCCGCCGCTATACCCGCAGCCTCTCCGACCGAACGCATGGAGTGTTGAACACGCAAAGCGCTTTGAGCAAGGAACTCCGCTCCCAGACAGCGTCCCGCAACCAGAAGGTTGCCAATGCCCTTAACCACAAGGCTGCGGTAAGGGATCTCATAATAGGGCTTTCCGTCATCTACAGGCTTGAACTCCTCTCCGAAATCAAGCTTTCTGCCGTGTATATCAACCGGATAGTTGGACTGACATACGGCATCTTCAAACTTATGTCTGCACATCAAATCCGCTGCCGTCATTACATATTCGGTAACGACATTACGGGTTTCTCTTATTCCGACCATGGGTGCTATCTCGGCTAAATAGGCTTTTTCGAAGCCCTTCATATATTTTTTGTAGAACAAAAGCTGTTTTAAAATACGTCTTCTGCCCTCTACCTGCGTTTTTGTAAGGTGGTCAGGGTTGGTTCCGTCCACATCCTCAAAGAACTCAGGGTTGTTAAATGCAAGCGCATCATCCCTGCCTGTGACAACAAAGGTCTGCCAATAGTATTTGTCATCCTCTTCAAGGTCGCCGTTGGCTATGGCCTTTTCAAACAGGTCGGTTAGTGTCCACTGCCCCGAGCCGGTTACCGCTCCGTAAACATTTCCGTTATAATCGACACCCGCCGCTCTGTTTACGCCTGTGCGCTCCACTTCGCTCTTGAAGAATTCCGCCAGTGCGGCATGGTCTATTCCGGCCACGATATACCGCAGGGAAATAGGCTGATTCTTTCCGGTTTCCGGGTTGCCCTTTGTATAGGAAGCACCCGCAAACACGCTTACATCCCCGTCTCCGGTACAGTCGATAAAGACGCCTCCCTCAACAAGCTGCATCCCCGCTTTGTTTACGATGACAACCGATTTAACCGTGTCACCCTCCTTTACTACATCGGCAATGAAGGTATGATACAGCAGTTTTACTCCCGCTTCTACACAAAGCTCCTCAAGAACTATCTTAAGCATGAGCGGGTCAAACCTTGCGCCTGTCTCGTCCGCACCGCCGTAAGCATGAATCCTCTCCCGAACCTTGTTGCTTATGTAGCTGCACTGCGGATTATTCTCGATATGGCCGTGCATAATCGGTGTAACCAGCGCATTGGTGGCGGAGCCGCCAATCGACCCGAACTGCTCGATAAGAATGACCTTTTTGCCGTGCTCCGCAGCTGCGATTGCGGCAAAAACGCCTGCTGTACCGCCTCCGCAGACCACAACATCCGCTTTGTAATAAACGGGTAACTTGCTTTTTTCCATAACAAATCCTTTCTTTATTATGCTTAACCTTTAAGCATATTCATAAATTCCTCTTCGGAAATTATGGGTATATTAAGAGCCTGAGCCTTGTCAAGCTTGCTGCCCGCATCAATTCCGCAAAGCAAAAACGAGGTCTTTTTCGACACCGAGCCGGAGGGATTGCCTCCATGCAGCCTGATGAGCTCCTCCGCTTCGCTTCTCTTGAGAGTGGGAAGCGTACCGGTTACCACTATTGTCTTTCCATCAAGAACACTGCTCTTTTTCACAAAACTGCTTTTTACCGAAACACCCGCCTGCAATAACCGGTCAATCAGCTTGCAGGTATGCTCGCTTTCAAAGAAGCGGACAACCGCCGAGGCGCTTTCCGGACCTATCTCGTCTATCTCGCAAAGCGTGTTTTCGTCTGCCTTCATCAACTCATAAATATCCAAGAACCTTTCGGCAAGCAGAGAAGCCGCCTTTTCTCCGATATGACGGATTCCGAGCGCATATATCAGCCTTGCCAGCCCCGCATTTTTGCTCTTTTCCAGAGAGGACAGTATATTTTCGGCGCTTTTTTCCCCCATTCGTTCCAGCCCAGCTATATCCTCTTTTTTTAAATAATACAGGTCAGCGGCGCTTGAAATCAGTTTATTCTCTATAAGCAGAGCTACCACGCTTTCGCCCAGGCTCTCTACATTCATCGCCCCCCGTGAAACAAAATGGGTGATCCTGCGATGAAGCTGTGCGGGACAATCGGGGTTTATGCAGCGGGTTGCCGCTTCACCCTCCTCCCGGATAACAACTTCTCCGCAGGACGGGCACGACACCGGCATTTCAAAGGGCAGGCTGCTCTCCTTCCTATGCTCTGGTAACGCTTCCACAATCTCCGGAATAATGTCGCCCGCCTTGCGTATGCGTACTGTATCGCCTATGCGTATGTCCTTATGTCTTATATTATCTATATTGTGCAGGGTAGCCTGCGAGACATTTGTGCCCGCAATTCTAACTGTTTTTAGTAGCGCCTTGGGGGTCAGCACACCCGTGCGTCCCACCTGTACGGTTATGTCCTCCACTACGGTCTCGGCGATTTCGGCGGGATATTTATATGCCGCTGCCCACTTCGGAACGGATGCGGTTTCACCCAGCCGTTCTCTCATAGCAAGGGAATCCACCTTAACCACCGCACCATCCGTATCAAACTCAAAATCAAAGCGTTTTGAGCCTATACTCTCAATCACCGCCTTGACATCCTCAATACTGCGGCTGACCTCCCTTACCGGCGATACCTTAAAGCCCAAGCTCGCCAGATAGTCAAGTGAATCCGAATGCGTGTCGGATATATATCCCTCTGTATATTGCATATTGAACACAAAAATATCCAGCCTGCGTTTTGCGGCAAGGGAGGAATCGAGCTGCCGCAGAGAGCCTGCGGCGGCGTTGCGAGGATTTGCAAACAGCTTTTCGCCGTTTTCTTCACGGGAGCGGTTCAGCTCCGCAAAAACCCTCTTGGGCATAAAAACCTCGCCCCGTACAACCAGTCTTCCCACGGATTCCTTCAATCTTAGCGGTATGCTCTTAATTGTTCTAAGGTTCTCGGTAACATCCTCACCGAAAATACCGTCCCCTCTGGTAAGCCCTCTTATGAAAACGCCGTTTTCATACTCAAGAGAAACCGAAAGTCCGTCTATCTTGCACTCTGTAACATAAACCGCATCCGGCTCCGCTTTCTTTACCCGCCTGTCAAAGGCATACAGCTCCTCAAAGGAGAAAATATCGGTAAGCGAGCCCATCGGCACGATATGGCGTATCTTCTTGAACCGCTCCGCAACCCTGCCCCCTACCCTTTTTGTCGGTGAGGCAGGCGAGGCAAGCTCGGGGAACTCCTGCTCCAGCCTTTTCAGCTCACCGAACATCCGGTCATACTCTGCGTCCGTAAGCTCCGGGCTGTCCTGCTCATAATAAAGCATGGAGTGATACTCCAGCTCTTTTTCCAGCGAGCGCATCTTTTTTTCTATAATATCTATTTCTGATCCTTTTTCGGAATGCATTTTAATGCCACCCAATCGTTTTTTTCTGCCTCTTCGGAAACAAAGAATCCGTTTTTGTTAAGCGAGGATAGAACGACATCCTTTTTTTGCTCTATAATGCCGGAGCATACAATCACCCCACTCTTTTCTATTATCCGGGTAAAAACAGGAGCCATTTCTATAATTATATCAGCGGCTATATTCGCTAAGATTACATGGTACTTGCTTTCGCAAACCCTATCATATACAACCTTGTCCTCAAGTACATTTCCGCACAGAACAGAAAGATTGCCCGGCTTAAGCTTATTGACAACCGCATTTCTTGCGGCTATATCGGTTGCGTTTTTGTCAATATCTACGCAAAGCACGCTATGCGCTCCCATAAGAGCGGCGGCTATTCCTAAAATGCCGCTTCCGCAGCCCATGTCCAGCACATTTTTATGCTTTACATCCAGCGTTTCCAACAATTCGAGACATAATGCGGTAGTCTCATGCTGTCCCGTTCCGAAGGAGGACTCGGGGTCTATCTCAATGACCAGCCTGTCCCCAGCAGTGACCTGCTCCCAGGAGGGCTTGATTAAAAAGGTGTCCCCTATGGGCAGAGGATGAAAGAACTCCCTCCAGTTGTCCGCCCAATCGTTATCGTCCGCTCTGCCTTTTTTTATCTCAAGGCTTCCCAGCTCGCCTTTGTATTCATCCCTTAAACGGTCTATTCCCGCCTCGATTTCGTTTATAAGATTACCGCCCTGCTCATTGTCCGCAAGATAGATCTTTATCCGTACCTCGCCCTTGTTCTCGGCAAGCAGCTTATCCTCCACATAATCAATCGGTATGCTTTTATTAGCGAGTATTTCGTCAAGATCGGCTCTGTCCTCTACGGCAAAGGAGGAAACACCGAGACCGAACAGAACCCCGGATACAAGCTCGTATCCGACGCTGTTTGTGTATACTGTAAGCTCATTAAAAATCATGTGTCAGTAGGTTGCTCCTTAAAAATCTGCTTATCGCCTTCGTCATGAGTATCGCTGCCCTTGCCGCTAATGGGAATAGCGTCCCCCAAGTACTTAGGCTCAGGCTGTACTACCGCCGAATAAACCGCTTTAACCCTGGCGGCAAGCTCCCGAAGGTTGTTATAGCTCTCGCTCTTATATTTCCCCAAATCACTGGTAACACCGTATGCCTCCAATCCGAGAGAGCGGGCAAGGTATATAGCACGGCTTATATGAAACTCCTGCGTTACTATTATAACCCTTTGTGCCTTATAAATTTCCTTTGCTCTGTACATTGTTTCGTATGTAGAAAACCCCGCCTTATCCATAAAGACATCATCAGCCTCCACACCCTTGGAGACCGCATAGAGCTTCATGGCTCTTACCTCGTTATAGCTCTCGCGGCTGTTGTCCCCGCTCATTAAAATACGGTCGGAAACGCCGTCCTTATAGAGAGAAACGGCGGTCATAACCCTATGCTCCAATATGTCGGAAAGCTCATCGTCTCCGTACACCAACGCTCCCAGCACAATAATGCAGTCAGCACCAATCTTCTTTGCTTCCTCCGCAGTTACTATGTAGTCGTCCGCCTTTGTGATAACATACAGATTTAGAAGCGCAACCGAAAGTATTCCGAGCAGCAGAAAACCTGTAAGGAGCAGCGCCGTAATCCTTACTTTTTTTCTTATGCTCTTCTGTTTAGTGGGATTTTTTTGCTTTTTTCTTGTTTTCATTGTATAGATTCTTCAACTCCAGAGCGTCCTCCGCCATTGTTCCGTCCGACTCGCATATTACGGTCGGAGAAACACCGAGCGAAACTATCGCTTCCGCTAATAATTTGGGAGAAGGTCCGTAAACATTATCCGCAAAGGTCAAATGCTTTTTCTCCCCCATTGCCGTGTATTCGATCTTGGAGAAATGGCAATGCAGATTCTCTGCATATTCACCGCCCAATTTTTCCGAAATCTGGTAAAATATACTCTTGAAATGGTCTATAGTCTGCAAAGCCCCTCTCTCTCTTGCGTTCATGTGTCCGAAGTCCACCACCGGCACAAACCGCTTGGAGAGCTTGCACAGGGTTATTACCTCCTCCAGCGTTCCCAGCTGATTGAGCTTGCCCATGGTTTCCAATCCGAGCTTAACCTTATAGTCTCTCTCTGCGAGCATTATGTCGACCAGAACCAGGGTCTGAGACGCATATTCCATCGCCTGCGCCCTGCTTATTTTTGCCGCTGAGCCGGTATGCACCACCATAATATCCGCTCCCAGGTCTGCGGCACCCTCCGCACTTTTTTGCAGGTAATCCACGCTTTTCAGTCGCTTTTCCTCCTCAACGGAGGATAACGAAATATAATAGGGGGTATGCAGGGACATTGCAATACCGTACTCCCTTGCCTTTTCACCGATTGCCTTAAGTGTGGCAGCCGAGGCGTTAAGCCCCTTGCCAGCTTGATATTCATAAGCGTTCAGTCCCATTTCCGATAAGTATTGGGGAGCCTGTGCGGTTCTCTTGTATCCTTTTTCGTAAAAGGAAATCGAGTTCCCGCCCGGTCCGAACCTTGCGCTCATTTTTTATGCCCCCTTCTCACCCGTTCTCTGAACGCCTGAATAAAGGGACGCTCAAGGAATCTTTTCACCTTAAAGAATGCGCTCTCCTTTTTATTGACGGGAGCAACCATAAAGAACTCAAGCCCCGCTCCGTGAGCGGCAAGGCAATCGGTAAAAATCTGGTCTCCCACGCAGACAACCTGCTCCTTTGGCAGCCCAAAGTGCTTAATACAGGCTCGAACACCCGATGAAAAAGGTTTTTTTGCACTGTGTATATAGAAATAGCCTAAATCAAGGTTAAATATATGCACCCGTTCCTTCCTGTTGTTGGATACAAACGCCATATTTACCCCTGCTTTTTCAAGCGTCTTAAAATAAGACTTCATCGTTTCGGTAGGGGATGCTATTTCATAGGGTGCAATGGTGTTGTCGATGTCGAATATAACGGCTTTTATCCCGTGCTCCTCGAGCAGCTCGGGCGTTATGTCGTATATATTACGGAACATCATATCCGGTTGAAAAAATTTCGATTTCCTTGTAAACAGCTTCACAAAGACCTCCGCAGTATTTTGTTTTATATGTAAAATACATCAATTCATTTTAAACATAGAGCCATAATCTCTTTTGGGTTTAATTATATAACCAAAGTCAGTTGCATAGCTTACTCCGTCAAAGGCATAAACAGAAACCTCCTTGCTGTCCAAATACTCGGGGTTACCGTTTAAACGAGGGGTTGTAAAGGTTACTTTCTCTCCTTTATCGTTTATATATTCAATAACAGCATGATATACATATACGGTATTGTGATTACCTATGCGGTATGTTGGCGCATGACCAATTCCTATAAGAGCATTAAGTATTCTTATTATTACATTTGATTGGGATGCTCGTGAATACGATGCTCGTGAGTACGATGTTCGTGAATACGGTGTTCGCGATTCTAACGGTATAGTAAATGCGGAAATTTCTGTTTTAATTATTTTACCTTTATACTTTTTCCCATATTTTAGCGCCGCTTCTCTGGTCGCAATGGCTGATTTGTGATTTATCCTTATTTGTTTTGCGGTTTGAGGCTGATAATTATCATCGTAATAATCTTCGTAATAACTATCATATAGTGAAAAAAATGACGGTTTTATTTCATCCTGATAGCACATTTGCTTTTTTTTCATTCCCTGTACTCCCCTGCTCTGAATATACATAAAAAAGTATAACACATATATTTATGCATGTAAACAGAAAAAGCCGGACAAACGTCCGACTTTTTGAACTTTTTTTATATGCTGATGTAAACAGATTACAGCTCTGCGTAAACAACGGTCAGTGCCGGAATGGATAACTCCGCTTTTCCGTCCCTGATTTCCATTCTTCTGCCTTTTACTCCGCCCAGCCTATAGCTGCCGTCCGGAAGGGAGCATTCCACCTTGCAAAGCGCCTCCTCGTCTGCGGCATTTATAAGCAGCAGCAGTTTCTTGGAATCACGATTGCGCTGCCAAATCGAGCCGAACACCGCCGAGTGCTTCAAAACACCGCCTATTGCCTGGTTGTCCTTGTCGGTCATCAGCTCTTCTCTGTCATCCGACAATACGGGCGGACGCAGCATTCTTCCGTCATACATGTACTCGCCTATTTCAGCTCGGGTCTTTACACAGGTCTTATAAAAGTCCTTGTACTTGAACTTTCCATACAACAGAGGATCAACCCAACCCAACTGCTCGCCGTAGGATAAGGACTGAGCGAACGTAATCTTCTGTCCAACGGCGTCATCTTTGGGAAAGGCTCCGTAATGCCTGCCGAACATCGCAACATATCCCGAATAAATAACCGGGAATGCGGGTACCTGGTTGCCCTTAACCCAAAGCCAGGTAAGATAGCCCTGAATATGCTTCATAAGCGGGTCGGCGGTGCACTCGGTGGTTATTGCCGTTTCACCGGGCATTATCCTGCCGACATGCTCAAGTAAATTATTATAGCCCTCGCACCACCAGGTTCCTCCGCCCGGCAGGTGGGAATGGGTTCTGTCCTCGCAAATATATGGAGCTGCCGCCGCTATCTGATCCATATAAACGGCATTCACACCCATGACGTTGAGCATTTTATCAACCGTTTCCCGCATTTTTTCCTGCCAGAGAGCAGAGGAAGGGCACATTATAGACAGCTCAACCTTGCTTCCGTCCGTTTCCTTTGAGTTGTATTTTTCTATAAAAGGAGCTCCGTCTCGATCCTTTGTACACCATTTTTTCGCAATGCTCGAGAACTGCCAGTCCTCCATGCCCTTGTCCCTTGTGTCCCAAAGCCTGCCGTTTATATAGGGCATAACCTTTACTCCGGCTTCCTTAAGCCGCTTCAGCCCCTTTTCGGTGGCTTCCTTTATCGGAAAGTAATGCGGATAATCATTGTCAAACGGAATTTTATGCCAATCGTACAGATGAACTGCGGTTTCCACTCCCAAATCAGCGGTTGCCTGCAATATCTCGTCCGCAAATCCGTCATCCTCTCTTACCCTGACCAGCCACCAGTGGTGGTTCTTCTTAAACCACTCGGGAATATCGGTTCTTACTCCGTCTTTTACCTCCGGCATCCAGCATGCTTCCTTCTCCACCCAATTCCGGTAGAGCAGCGCCGCATCGTACCAATCGCCGTCATACAGCTCCCAGACCACACGCCCCTCAAGGCTCTGCGAATTGCAACCCCTGTCAATGCAGGTAAGCGGCATAATTCCCTTTAAGGTCATTACCTTTTCGTAGGCTTCCTTTTTGAAGCAGAGCTTTTTATAGGCAGGAGCGGGGTCATGCAGTCCGTAGTAAATGCCCCTTTTTGTTTTTGCATTATAAAAGGCAAAATACTGCATAGAAACGCCGTATGACGGGTATTTCTGCGTTGAGGAATAGCTCTTTCCGTTTGAGGGATAAACCTCGCCGCACCCGTATGGCGAGAAGAAAAAGGTGTTTGCGTTGGTATCAAAGCTGAGTGCGGTATAATCGCATTCAAACAAGGCGTATTCATCGTTTGCGCTGGTAAGGGAGGTTGTCCAGGAAATGCGGTTCTGCTCGCATATCGCCGTAACCGTAACGGTCACCCTCGGCAGGTTCTTGTTACCGGATAATATTACCGTTGCTCCCTCCTTACTGACCGCAACCTCCGAGCTTGCCCAGCCCTCCGCTGAGGTAACGGTCTTTTTGTCATCCGAGTTTACCGCTCTTGCGGTAAGGGAAAACAGGGGCTTTGCATGTGTCAGCAGGTTCTTTTTTTGCTTTTTATCCCGTATGGAATAAAGCGAAATTCCTCCTTTTGCTTTTTCAAGCGCAACCGAAAGCTCACCTGCGCTTATTCTGAATAGCGTGTTCTCAGACACCGGTCATCCATCCTTCCTTTTTTTGCGTTTTTGCTATTACCGCAGGTATTACCTGCTTTATTCCGGCTTTGCGAAGCAAAGCGGTGCAAGCGTTAATAGTGGCTCCGGTCGTGCATATATCGTCTATTAAGAGCACTCTTCCGAGAGGCTCGCCGTCTTTTTCCACACCCTCCGATAGTACCGAATACCTGTTGTGCATTGTTTTTTTCCGTTCAGCGGCGGACAGCAGCTTCTGCTCTCCCGAGCCGTGCCGAACAAGCATAGGAATGCATTCGACTCCGAGAATATCCGCAATCTCCTCCGCAATCAACCGAGATTGGTCGTAGCCCGCAATCCTAATACCCTTTTTTCTTCTCGGAACATAGGTTACCGCATCAAAACCTCGCTTATACCTAATCTTTATGCGTATAACCAGCAGCTCCGCAAAAAAATGTGCATATCTCTTATCGGCATTGTTTTTTATGTAGCTGATTAAGCGGTGAGCGTCGCCGGGAGCATACCAGAATAAAAAAGAAGGTGTTTCCCCGTCACAGGAGCAGCTTCCTATTTCCAGTCCGCAGGCTGCACATACAGTGTTGAGCAATCGGTAGAAATCGCCTATGCATTCGCCGCAAACGGGAAGCTCGTCCCCGCAGGCGTTAAGCCCGCAGCAAAGACACCTGCACGGACTTATTATATTAAGGCTTCTGTCAAGTAATTCGCTTAATGCTCTTACAGACTGCATAGGAACTCTCCCAGTGCCGTATACCGTACGGGACGGCGGTCATTTTTTACCATGATTTCTATACAACGGCTTCTGCCCACGATGCATACCATATCCTTCGCTCTCGTAACCGCAGTATAAAGCAGGTTGCGGGTCATAAGGGGCAGCGGACTCTCATAGGAGGGCATAAGCACTATCCTGTATTCGCTTCCCTGACTTTATGCACGGTAATGGCATATGCATGCTCAAGCTCGTCAAGCAGAGAAAAATCATACTCGGTTATTCGCTTGTCAAAATCTATTACCATAATTTCACTCTGCGTATCTATAGAAATAATCCTGCCTATATCACCGTTAAAAATTCCCTGTCCGGTTCCTTCCCCGTTCCCGTTTTCGTCGCTGCCTGTTATCCACTCAAGGTCGTAATTGTTTCTGGTTTGCATAACCTTGTCGTTCTCCCGAAAAATAACGTTTCCCGTTCTTTTTTCCTTCTTGCGTCCGTTCTGAGGATTAAGCGCATTCTGCAGCACACGGTTAAGCTCTCCCGTACCCAGCTCTCCCTTTTTTGTCGGGGTTATCACCTGTATGTCGTCAAGGAAATCCACCTTATACTTTTGGGGAAGTCTTTTCGCTGTCAGGTCAATAATCAAATCCCGAATATCGGATGCGCTCTCTCTTTTTATAAAGAAAAAATCGCTGTCCTTAACATCCAGCTCAGGCATTATGCCTTCGTTAATATTATGAGCGTTGAGGATTATCATACTCTCCTGTGCCTGACGGAATATCTTGGTCAGCCTGCACACCTCAAAGCGGCTGCTGCTTATTATATCCGAAAGGCAGTTACCCGCACCCACGGGAGGGAGCTGGTCAACATCCCCGATTAAAATTAGATAGCTGTCTTTTTTTATCGCCTTCAGGAGCGACTCCATCAATAATGTGTCTACCATTGACATTTCGTCAATTATGACCGCCTTTTGGGGAAGAGGGTTGTGCTCGGAGCGGTTAAATCGGGGTGTGTGCTGATCGGTATATTCCATTTCCAGCAGCCGGTGTATGGTCTTCGCCTCACAGCCCGAGGCCTCGGACATTCGCTTTGCCGCTCTTCCGGTGGGAGCGGCAAGCACAAAGGAATACTTAAGAGCCTTAAAAATATCTATAATCGCTTTTATAACAGTGGTCTTGCCTGTTCCCGGTCCTCCGGTAACAACGGTTACCCCCCTTGTTACCGCAAGGGTTACCGCTCTTTTCTGCTCACCTGCGTATTCCAGCCCGTAGCGCTCCTCAAGCAGCCTTATCTGCTCCTCCATTCCGTCAAGCACAAACGGGAATTCGGACTCCGAAAGACTGACCAGCTTTGCGGCTACATACTTCTCGGCGTCGAAGTACTCCCGCAAAAAAACAACGGGTATTTCCTTTATCCTGCTCCTTACCAGCCTGTCTCTGTCGGCAAGCTCCCGCAATGCGGACAATATTTCCTCCCGGTCTACATTAAGCGTCGTTGTAACCGTTTCCGCAAGCTTGTCCTCGGTCAGATAGCAGTGCCCGCCGTTATATGCCGCAGTATATAGAAAATGTACAATGCCCGCCTCGATACGCTCCGGGCAGTTATATGAAAAATTCAAATCCATTGCGACCTTGTCCGCTTTCTCAAACCCAATTCCAATAATGTCCTCGCAGAGTATATACGGATTGTTTTCTATTACATCAATAGCAGCGGAGCCGTATCGCTTGAATATCTTTACGGACAGCGACGGACCGAAGAATCGGTTGCAGTACAGCATGACCGTACGCATTCCGAACTGCATTCTGTACGCCTCGCTGATTTCATGCGCCTTTTTGGGTGATATTCCCCTTATGTCGCTCAACCACTCGGGGTTGTTCTCGATTACATCAAGAGATTCCTCACCGTATCTGGAAACAATCCGCTCTGCGGTTACAGGTCCAATGCCTTTTATTGCACCCGAGGAAAGATATTTAAGTATTGTACCGCTGGTGGTAGGCAGCTTTTTTTCAAAATATTCCACCCGAAACTGTCTTCCGAAGGTAGCGTGAACCTGCCATGCACCCTGAACCCGTATTGTCTCTCCTTCGTTTATAAAGGGCATAATTCCGACAAGAGTTACCGGCTCCCCCATTGCGTTTATAACGCATACGGTATAGCCGTTTTCCTCGTTCGAAAAAATTATATCCTCTATAACACCGTCAAGAACAATCTCGGTCATTGTGCTTCCTTCTAATTCATTTTTTTATGTATAGCTTCCCGTGCCGTATGCACAAATCGGTAATATACTTCTCGGTCTGCTTGTCATCTCCGTATATAACAAAAACCCTGCCGCTTAATTCCTCGCTTTCAAGCAGCCTTCGGGCTTCCTCCTCGCTTTCGTCTTCCCGCGCTACATAAACGCAAACATACCTGTCCGCCTTTTTATCCTCGGTCAGACAGTAATAGCCCTCTCTTATCAGAAAAAACAATCCAATCGCCGCAAAATATGCGCATAGCACCTCAAAAAACAGGAGCATTCCCCTTCACCTCCACATTATAGTGTATGCGCTGTTAAAAAACAAGACAAAAACAAAAAAAGAGAGCTTGTAAGCCCACTTTTTTTAGCTGTTATCTCTCATTATAAAAATCTAATCCCACTGCTCTATAACATCGAAACAAGCATAACCATTGTATATATAAGGTTTCTGACGGTGTAAAGTTATTTATACCGGCTTCTTTCAGCACCCTGTATGTTTGCTTCTTTGTAAAGAAGCGGCGCAGCCCGTGTTTGCCGTATTTTAAGCAAACCGAGATAAATTTTTCATACGACTTAACCTGATTAACCGGTATATCGGGCTGCTCTTTTCTCTTGAGGTGAAGGAGCACTATATCGACACCAGGTTTTGGGTGAAAATCCTCTCTCAAAAAATAATACTTGATTTTAATATCAAACATCGGCTTAAGCATTAAGGAACGGAGCGTTTCTTTCGGAATACCCAAAAACCGCTTTGCGGCACCCTTTTCAACTATAAGCCAGCTCTCGGCAGGAGGATTTTTGCACTCCGTTAGCTTACGAATAATATCGGTTGTTATACAAAAGGGTATGTTAGAAAACACTTTGTAGCTGCCTGATACGGGAAGACTCCACTTCAAAAAGTCCGCATTAAAGAGCTGCAATCCCTTCGATTGGTAATCTTTGCTCTTTAGCTTTTTATATAAATTATTGTCTTTTTCAATGGCTGTTACCTGACGGCATTTATTAATGAGAACACGGGTAATATGTCCTTTACCGGGACCGATTTCAATCACATGGTCGTGCTTGTCAAGACTTGCTCTGTCTATACACCTTTTTATTGTTTTTGTGCCGGTTAAATAATTCTGCGCAACCCATAACGGGGTAATGCGCCCTGCTCTCTTATTTTTGAGCATGAAAAAATACACCTCTTTTGATTAGCATTCAAATCGAAAAAAGCGCACTTAATTAAAGGAAAAGCTCCTCTTTAAGTGCTGCTTATTTGCGAATCCGAATGAAGAAAATCATCAGTGTACTTATCCTTTATAAATTATTGGTCTCATTATAACTCTTTTTTGTCAGATTGTCAACAAAAAAGGGAGAAATTAATCTCCCGTTTTTTATCTCACTGATTCGGCAATCTTCTCCGCTAGGTCGGTTTCCTCCCACTTAACGCCGAGGTCCTCTCTGCCGAAGTGCCCGTAGGCGGCAAGAGCCTGAAAAATAGGTCTTCTGAGCTCCAGCCTTTCAATAATTGCGGCGGGACGCAGATCAACTAATTCGGTTATTATATTCGCAAGCCTGTCATCCCCAACCGAGGATGTTCCGAAGGTGTTTACATGCACGGATAGCGGCTTAGCCACCCCGATTGCATAAGCGATTTGCACCTCGCATTTTTTGGCGGTGCCGGATGCAACAATGTTTTTCGCAAGGTATCTTGCCATATATGCCGCCGAACGATCCACCTTTGTCGGGTCCTTGCCAGAAAAAGCGCCGCCCCCGTGATTTGCATAACCGCCGTAGGTATCCACAATAATTTTTCTGCCCGTCAGTCCGCTGTCTCCGTGAGGTCCGCCCACCACAAACCTGCCGGTCGGGTTTACAAAAAACTTTGTATTCTCATCGCAGAACCTATCGGGAAGCGTGGGTAGAATAACCTCCCTGATAATATCCGCTCTTATTTGCTCAAGAGAAACCGCATCGCTGTGCTGGCTGGAAACCACCACCGCATCCACTCTTGCGGGAACGCCGTCGCGGTATTCCACCGTAACCTGCGTTTTCCCATCCGCTCTCAGATAGGGGAGCGTGCCGTTCTTTCTGACCTCACTTAGCCTTCTTGCCATCTTATGAGAAAGAGAGATAGGCAGCGGCATAAGCTCCTTTGTCTCGTCGCAGGCGTAACCGAAAACCATTCCCTGATCTCCAGCTCCCGTGTCGTATTTGTCCCTGATACCACCCTCCTTTGCCTCAAGTGCCTTGTCCACACCCATTGCAATGTCGGGGGACTGCTCATGTATTGCCGTTATAACCGCACAGGTATCACAATCAAAGCCCTTTTCACTGCTGTCATAGCCTATTTTGCGTACCGTCTCTCTCGCAACGCTTTGAATATCCACATAGGTGTCGGTCGTAATCTCACCCATAACCAGAATAAGCCCGGTTGTACAGGCTGTTTCACAGGCCACCCTTGCCATCGGATCCTTTGCAAGAATTGCATCGAGCACTCCGTCTGATATCTGGTCGCATATTTTGTCGGGATGCCCCTCGGTAACCGATTCGCTTGTAAAATATTTCTTTATCATATTAATCTCCATTCTGTGCAACCGCACGAATATTTTATTAAGACTTATGGAGATACGCATTTTTTTATTGCGTATCCGGTATTTTCTGCGCTACAAATCCTATCTCTAAAACAATCAATATTAAAAAATCTCTCTTATCTCTTGCTCCCGCAGATAAGAAAGACGTTATGCTCTCTTATCTGTCGAAAAAATGCTCAAAAAGCTCTTTTCGGCTGATTTAACACCTTGCCGCAAGGCAGGTTGTCGGGCTTCAAAGGGCAGCTCCCTCCACCACTCTCGATAAGAATTGATGAAATATTGTGTTTTTGTTATGCTTGTACACTGTTCTCCTTGTACTTTGCTTATAATAACATCTTGTGCGTACAATGTCAAGAATTTTTCTCCAATCACTTTTTCACATCAATTATAAATAACCGTTTTCAAAAAAATATAATGCTTTTTATTGCAATAACAATGCTCTTATGGTAGTATAAAAATGTTTTTGAGGTGTTATAATAGCTTTGAGGTGATTATCTTATTTATGATGAACATGATGAAATCAAGGACTTCCGCATTATTCTTGGCAAACGCTGCCGGGATGATAAGCGGGATTATAATCGGAGTTGTGGGCGCCTGTATGCTGAAAAAGCATATGGCAAACAGGAACAGTCTTAAAAACAGAGCAAAAAGAGCGTTCAAAACAATAGAAGATACCATAGCGATGTAAGACATCAGTCTTACATCGGCTATGCTCCGGGAGGTACATAATGAGCATGAAAAAAAGTATAGGAATCTCTCATTTTGAGGGTGACAGAAAGGCGGACGAGCTGGTTATTTACGAGAATGCTCCGTCAACGGGTACTAATCCGTATGGGCTTGAAGCAGCGGTGGAAAACGGAATTGCCGTGGAGGTAGGCTCCAATAACAAAAAGGTTCCGGAAAACGGATTTGTGGTTTCCGGTCACGGTATTGCTGCGAGATTTATCTGGGAAAACATAATAGAAGGAGCAAAAATAGAGATTGACCGCAAGGAAATGCTTCTTACAGTTACCTCCGACGAGCAGACTAAAAAGAGCTACTACGCAAAGAGACTGGGCGATATAAAAAAACGCTCCGAAAAATTGGGAACGAACGCCGACAGCTTCATTTACTCCATAAAAACAGCACTGGATAAAAATGATTACGCAGAGTGCGATAAACTGCTTGAGCAGGCCTATTATATAACTGCCGAGAGCAAAAAGGGAGAGGTGCGTGCCATATGGCATCGCCCCCTGGAGCAAAGCGCTGCCGAGGTGGATGCTTGCGTAAAAAGGCTTGCGGACACAGGTATAAGCATCATCTTGATAGAGACCATATATGAGGGCTATTCGATAGCAAGGCGGTGTACCGATATGCCGCTGAGGGACGACCTTGTCAACAGAGCCTTTGATCCCGTGGATGAATTCATAAGCGCAGGGAAAAAATACGGCGTGGAGATCCACGCATGGATTGAGGACTTTTTTGTAGGAATCGAAAGTAAGGATAAATCAAAGGGCTGCGGCTCCCCCATTATAGATATTCACCCCGAATGGGCTGCAAGGAAAAAGGACGGCACAATATTTATGAAGTCAGAGCCGGGCTTTATCTATCTTAACGCCGCTCTTCCCGAGGTAAGGCAGTTCCTGCACGATATGTACAAAAAGCTGCTTGACGAATATGCTTTTGACGGAATTCAGCTTGACTATATCCGTTATCCCCTGTCCCCCTCCGTGGAGGAAAGCGTAGGGTTCGATGTTTATTCGGTGAATGAGTTTAAAAAAGCGAGCGGAACAGATATTCGCACAGTCACAACCACCGACTGTGACGAGTGGCATGCTTTTGTTATGTGGAAGTCCGAAAACATTACCACCTATGTTAAAATGATGTATGACCTTGTGCAATCATATAAAAAGAGCGGCAGAAGTCTTACCCTTTCCACCGCCGTGTTCGGTAATCCGGACGAGGCACTGCGTCTTAAGAGCCAGAATTGGCGCTTATGGTGCGAAGAGGGCTGGCTGGATTGTATCTATCCGATGGCTTATCTCAACGATGCGGGAGATGTCTACAACGAAATCAAGTACATGGTGGATAATTACGGCAGCATCCCCAACATATCCGGAATAGCTCCCACTTTTATGCATCTGCCCGTTATAGAGACCACAAAGCAAGTGGAGGCCTGCCGTGCGGCGGGGGCTGCCGGAGTCGCATTTTTCTCAACGGGAACCTTTACAGACGAGCAGTGCGATAAGCTCAAAATCGGAGTGTTCCGGGAGTGATTCCTCTGGATAACCGTCTGAGCTGTATAGCCGAAGCGGCGGGAAGAAGCGAATGCATTGCGGATATAGGCAGCGACCATGCCCTAATCGCCGTCTCTCTGCTTCTTTCAAAAAACGCAAAGAGAGCCATTGCAATCGACATAAACCAAGGACCGCTTGACAGGGGTAAGAGCACCGCTCAAAAATACGGTGTTACCGACATTGAGTTTGTGCTCTCGGACGGCTTTGAGCGCCTTAGGGAGGGAAGCTATGACAAGGCTGTGGTTTGCGGAATGGGAGGCAGCCTGATTGCGGAAATAATAAGAAGAGGCGGGAGCAAGGCGCATTGCCCGCTGGTATTGCAGCCCATGACCGCATACGAGGAGCTGCGCTCTTATCTTTGGAACAACGGCTTCCGTATAGACAACGAATCCTTTGCCGTTGAGTCAGATAAGCCATATGTTATAATCAACTGCTCTTACACGGGGAAAAACGAGTTTTATACATACACCGACCTCTATCTTGGAAAAGTAAGACCGAATACGCTCGAGTTCCTTGCATTTTGCAAAAAGATCTGCGCGAGTGCGCAAAAACGTCACAAGGGAGCACTGCATAAGGGAATCTCCTCAAGGCATGTCGAGGACTTAATCGCAGAATGTTATGATATAATTAATAAATGAATGTTGAATTATAAAAATAAAATGGAATATAATAATACTTGCGAGGATTTTATAATCTGCGCAAGTATTTTTTTGAAAGAATGATTATAGATGGGAAACATTGCGGTCATTCCGGCATATAATCCCGACAGAGAGCTTATAGAGCTTATAGGTAGGCTTTGCGCTATTCCGGAAACCGAAATAATTGTTGTTAACGACGGCAGTAATCAGAAAACGCTTTCGATATTTAACTCCATATCAAATAAGGTTACACTGTTGAGTCATCCTGTAAATCAAGGTAAGGGTGCAGCCATAAAAACCGCACTGCGTCATATTCACCGACAAAAAAAGGAATGTAATATTGTGTGTATGGACGCAGACGGTCAGCACAGCAGCTCGGATGCCCAGAAGCTGCTGGAAGGGATAAAAATCAACCCCGACTGTCTTATGCTCGGTGTCAGAACCTTTTCGGATGATATTCCCTGGAAATCACGCTGGGGAAACAGAATAACTAAGCTGGTTTTCCGTTTGCTCAGCGGTATAAGGGTATCGGATACACAAACCGGGCTGAGAGCCTTCTCACATACACTAATCCCTTTTTTACTTGAAGTAACCGGTAACCGTTACGAATATGAGATGAATGTACTCTCCTCCTGCGCAAGACAGAGGGTCTGTATTATGGAGGTGCCTGTCCAAACCATATATAACGACCAAAAAAACACCTGCTCGCATTTTCGGGCGATAAGGGATTCGGTCAGGATATACGGCAACCTGCTTATGTTCGCCGGCTCTTCGTTTGTTTGCTTTATACTTGATTATTTGGTCTTTTTTCCTATGATATGGATGTTTGAGCTATTTGCTCCGGCAGCCGCCGCTCTTGTTTTAGGTAATATTGCCGCCCGTATTATCAGTGCTTCCTTTAACTATTACCTGAACAGTACCTTCGTTTTTGTAAACGGAGTCCGGATAAAAACCATTGGTCAGTATTTTCTGCTTGCGGTATGTATCATAGCCTTAAATACCCTCATTCTGTATTTTTTTACACAGGTTGCGGGCATACAAAGAGGATTTGCAAAAATAGCAACCGAAATTCTGCTCTTCGCACTCAGCTTTGCGGTACAAAAACTGCTTATATTTAAAAATACGCCAACCGGAGAAAAATAAGAATATGTCCCTTCATAAAAAAACGCTGCCTGTATGGGCGTATCTTGTTATTGATTTACTCTTGATAGCGCTGTTTACCACCTCCTTTTACTATGGTTATTTCAGAGTCCCGAGGGAGCTTGAAAGCGAAAACATCGTTATCGTTAATGAAGAATCCTCAAAGGATACAGTGTTAAATGAATCAAAAGAAATATCGGAGGAATCTGTAATCGAGGAAGCTGCTATACCTACTAAGTTTGCGGACAAATTCTCGGATACCGTTATTTCAACCGACACCGAATACAGAAGTAAAAATATCTCAATTACTCTGACCAAAAACGTAAAGGGTACGGGGAATGATATAATTACCTACTTTGTTGCTGATATTTATTTAACTGATATTAAGTGCCTACAGAGCGGCTTCGCAAAGGATACCTACGGCATCGGGTACTCCGAGGAGCTCATAGAAATGAGCAACAGACTAAATGCGCTGCTGACCATTAACGGTGATTATTACGGTACCGCATCAAGCGGAATAATTATCCGAAACGGAACAGTATATCGAACAAAGGCAGATTCCTCCGATATATGCGTTTTATATTATGACGGGTCAATGAGAACCTTTACAGCCGAAAATTTTGATATCAGTCAGGCAATTGATGACAAGGCGTATCAGGCGTGGTGCTTCGGACCCGCTCTATTGGGAGGTGCAGGCGAGAGCCTTACCGAGTTTCCCACATCCCGCCCTATTACGGTTAAGAATCCAAGAACCGCAATAGGTTATTTTGAGCCCGGGCATTATTGCTTTGTGGTGGTTGACGGCAGGGATAAGGGTTATTCCTCCGGCATGACCATGGCCGAGCTTTCCTCCCTTATGAGCGAGCTTGGCTGCATGACGGCCTACAACCTTGACGGGGGTCAGACCTCTCAGATGATAATGAACAAAAAAACAGTCAACCAACCCTATAACGGCGGCAGAAGGGTCAGCGACTGCATATTAATAAAGGAGCTTGGCTGATGCGTGCTTTAAGGATTATTCTTTATAACCTCAACATAATACTTGCGGGTATGTTTATAACTTTTCAGATACTTGATTTATATAACCCCACAATGAACTTCATCGGCAACAGCATAACCGTATATATGCTCTTTGCCTTTTGCATCCTGTCAATAATAAATTCCTGTATCCTGCTGGCTCAGAGCCGAAAAAGAATATAAAGGTAATAAATAATTTATTACAAAATAAAAAGTAAAACAGCCTGCTTTCCTTACGGTCAGCAAGCTGCTTTATTCGCCGTGCTTTAAGCGTTTTGGAACATTAAAGTATCGTTGGGCGCTTTGATACTTGGATATTGCATCCGGTTTCGGCGTCTTTTCACCACCTGCGGCATTCCACCCGGCGGTAAAGGCCGCCAGCACAAGTCCGAACAGCATGTCCTCGGTCTTATCATACCTTTTCCCGTCCACAAAGGAGGAAAAGGCCTTGTCGAAATCATACTCTCTTTTCATATTTACGATCATCCCTTTTTAATCCGTTCAAATCATCTTCATCATAATACGGTATTATTATACCAATTTTTACAGGTTTTTTCCTCTGTTTGTTTTTAATTATTTATAAACGCATTACCTGCTACCTGTTTTTTTATTAATAAAGTCTGTCGAATGGTGTAATAATACATATTTTTTATAAAAAAAGGATACGCAGACTACCGCGTATCCTTTTACGCTGTTCAAAACGCTCTACATACTGTATACCTTGTCCTCGGTAAGAATCTCCAGCCCGCTTTCGTTCAATATTGAAACGGCGGACTCGCTGTCCTTGACCCTCATTATGAGGTAAGCACGGTCTGTATCTCTGGAAACAAAGGCGTACATATACTCAATGCTTATCCCCTTTTCCGCAAAAATCTTCATAGCATCGGCAAACCCGCCCGGCTTATCTGCGATACCTATGGCGATAACATTCGTAAGAGAAACGGTAAGCCCTGCGTCCTTAAGGGTTTTTTCCGCCTCGGCAGGCTTATCGACCACAAGGCGAAGGATTCCAAAATCGGTGGTGTCCGCAATAGACAGTGCTCTTATGTCGATGCTTGCTCTTGCGATTGTGGCGGTTATGTCCGCCAGACGACCCGGCTTGTTTTCCACAAAAACAGATAATTGCTTAATAAACATTTAAATGATCATTCCTTTCCTCGACGGTATACCCGCCGAAATCAGAGCTTGCGCCTGTCATCAACACGCTTTGCCTTACCCTCCGAACGAGGAAGACTGCCCGGCTCCATAAGTCTGACGGTGGCACTGATATTCAGGGTGCTTTGCAGTGCGCCTTCCAGTCGCTTCCTGGTGCTCTCGAGTCCGGCAACGGTGTCCGAAAATATTTCCGTATTCATCTCAACCTGAACCTCCATGGTATCAAGGTTGTTTTTCCTGTCCACGACTATAAAATAGTTCGGATCCATACCCAGCTCAAGCAATACATGCTCCACCTGAGACGGGAACACATTAACTCCCCTGATAATGAGCATATCGTCGCTTCTGCCCTTGGGCTTTGTCATGCGAACCGTGGTTCTGCCACAGGCGCATTCCCCGGTTACCAGGGCGCAGATATCTCTGGTGCGGTAGCGGATAAGAGGAAGCGCCTCCTTGCCTATACAGGTAAACACAAGCTCGCCGTATTCTCCCTCCGGCAGCACCTCGAGTGTATCGGGGTCGATAACCTCCGGGTAGAAATAGTCCTCGTTGATATGCATTCCGTTCTGCATCTCGCAATCGAAAGAAACACCCGGTCCGGCAATCTCGGACAAGCCGTAAATATCATACGCCTTTATGTCCAGCAGCTTCTCTATCTCTTTCCTCATATTTTCGGTCCAGGGCTCTGCTCCCAGGATTCCTGCTCTAAGCTTAAGGCTCTTAGGATCTATATCCATATCCCTCAGGGTCTCGCCTATAAACATCGCATAAGACGGTGTACAGCATATTATGTCCAATTCAAAGTCCTGCAAGAGCTGTATCTGCCTTTTTGTGTTCCCCGACGAGACCGGAAGCGCGGTCGCTCCCATATGCTCGGCTCCGTAATGCATTCCAAGCCCTCCGGTAAACAGTCCGTACCCATAGGAAACATGAATCATGTCATCCTTCCTGCCTCCGGCTCCCACAATGGAGCGTGCGGCGCATTCCGCCCAAATCTCAACATCCGCTTTTGTGTAGCCCACGACCGTGGGCTTGCCTGTTGTTCCTGATGACGCATGTACTCTGACCAGCTCGCTCTGGGGAACGGCAAACATTCCGAACGGATAATTATCCCGCAAATCGTCCTTTACCGTAAAGGGCAGCTTTTTTATGTCCTCAATGGAGTTAATGTCCGCCGGTTTTACCCCCGCTTCATCCAGCTTATTCCTATAAAAAGGAACATTTTTATAGGCATTCTCCACCATTTTTATAAGCCGAGCCGACTGAACCGCCTTGATGTAGCTACGGGTTGCGCACTCAATCTGAGGTCTGTATACAGCCATATGCAAAACTCCTTTTTTTAATCGTTTTTATATCCCGAAAGAAAGGCCTCCTGATTCACCTTTACCGTTTTTGGCGGTACGGTGCTGCTTATAATATCAAGCCATTCCTCTGTTCCGAATCCAAGCTCTCTTGCCGCCACTCCTAAAAGAACCACGTTTGTTGCCTTGACATTTCCGCATTTTTCGGCTAATTCAAGCGCATCCACCGTAATTGTCTTTACTCCCGTTGCCTTAATCTTTTCGATTATGCCTTCCGGATATTCGGCGGCTCCCATAATAACGGGCATCGGGTTGATTCTTTGGGTGTTTATTATAATCACGCCGTCCTTTTTAAGATAGGGAAGCCATCTTGCCGCCTCAAGCTGTTCAAAGGCTATAATCATATCGGCTCCGCCCTTATCAATGATAGGGGAAAAAACCTCACTGCCGTATCTGACATAAGTAACCACCGAGCCTCCACGCTGGCTCATTCCGTGAACCTCACTGACCTTTACGTCATATCCCTTTTCTAAAAAGCACTTACCCAGAAGCTTTGATGCAAGAAGGGTTCCCTGACCGCCCACTCCGGCTATTAAAATATTCCTGGTTTCCTTTTGCATGTCAGTTGCCCCCTTTCATTATTGCTCCGAATTTACATGCCGCAGCGCATACCTCACAGCCAACGCAGGAATTCTTGTCTATAAATGCTTTTGTCCTGCCGTTTTCCGCTTCAACCTGCATTATGGACGGACAGCCCACTCTCAAGCAGGCCTTGCAGCCTGTACAGGCGTCGTTTTCCACATGCATAGGCGGATTGTGTCTGACCGTTTTAAGCAGCGCACAGGGGCGTCTTGCAATAATCAGGGAGGGCTCCTCTGCCGAGAGTTCCTCGCTAACAACCTCTCTTACCTTTTCTATATCCAGCGGATCGACCACCCTTACCCGGTTTATTCCCACCGCTTTGGCCAATGCCTCAAGGTTAACCGATACGGTGGGGTCGCCCTTTATAGTAAGTCCGTTTGCGGGGTTGTTCTGATGTCCGGTCATGCCGGTTGTGGAGTTATCCAGCACTATAACAGTAGAAATACCCTTGTTGTAGGCTATATCTATAAGTCCGGTAACTCCGGAATGAATGAATGTGGAATCGCCAATTACCGCAATTGACTTTTTGGCTTTTTCCTTGCCGAGCGCAACGTTATATCCGTGCAGTCCGCTTACCGAAGCTCCCATACAGACACAGGTATCCATCATGGCGAGCGGAGCCTGCGCTCCCAGCGTGTAGCAGCCGATGTCGCCGCTCACGAACAAATTGTATTTTTTTAGTGCGTAATACAGCCCTCTGTGAGGACATCCGGCACACAGCACAGGAGGACGAGGGGGAAGCGGGATATCCAGCGAAACGCTGTCCTTTTCGGTGCCCAAAACGCTTTTCTCAATAATATTCTGCGAGTATTCCCCGAGCAGGCTGAATTTCTCCTTGCCGGTAACCTTCAGTCCTAACTTTATACAGTGTGTTTCTACAATATCATCCAGCTCTTCGATGACATACAGGGTGTCAACCTGTGCGGCAAAATCAATAATTGCTTTTACCGGAAGGGGGTTAACCGTCCCAAGCTTTAAATAGCTTGCCCGTTCGCCGAGAGCCTCACGAGCATATACATAAGAGGTTCCGGAGGCGATAACTCCGATTTTTCGGTCATACATATACTTTTTGTTTATTCCAAGCTCAAACGCCTCCGTATCCGCCCATTCGGTAAGCTCCTTTGTGCGCTGTTCAACCTTAACGTGTGCTTTTCTTGCCATGGCGGGCATCATAACGTTTTTTTCTGCATTTTTTGCATAAGGCTTTGTTTCAACCCTCTTGCGCTCCGATAGGGTTGCCACTGAGCGGGAATGCGAGATTCTTGTTGACAGCCTTACAAGAACCGGTGTATCGAATCGCTCGCTTATATCGTATGCTTTTTTTGTAAAATCAAGGCATTCCGCAGAATCGCCGGGCTCCAGCATAGGATCCTTAGCTGCTATTGCATGATGACGGGAATCCTGCTCGTTCTGGGAGGAGTGCATCCCCGGGTCGTCCGCAACCGCACATACCATACCGCCGTTTACGCCTATGTAGGAGGCTGTGTAAAGCGGGTCTGCGGCAACATTAAGCCCTACATGCTTCATAGCCGTAAAGGCGCGCACACCTGCGGTTGCCGCTCCGAACGCAACCTCAAAGGCGACCTTCTCGTTAGGTGCCCATTCCGAATATATTTCATCATATTGGCTTACCGCTTCGGTTATCTCGGTGCTGGGTGTGCCGGGATAAGAGGAGGCTACGGCTACGCCTGCCTCATACAGACCTCTTGCAACCGCCTCGTTACCCAGTATCAATGCTTTTTCCATGTATTTCTCCTGTTTTCCTGTGTTTTAATTATTCCTGAGATCCACTACACGCTGAGCCTTACCTGTAAAACGCTCTATGGTCTTTGGCTCCACAAGCGTAACCTTTACCGATATGCCCACAATGCTTTTTATACGGTCATGTATACGGCTTTGCAACCGCTCCAGCTCGCCGTATCTCTCAAGCAGGGAGCCGTCGATAAGCTCAACCCTTACCTCAAGGTTGTCGGCGTAGTTCTGTCTTCTTACCACAATCTGATAGTGCGGACCGATTTGGCTGATGCCGATAAGAGCGCTCTCGACCTGAGACGGGAAAACGTTAACCCCTTTAATCTTGAGCATATCGTCGCTTCTGCCGATTATCTTGTGCATTCTTGCCGAGGTTCTTCCGCACTTACAGGTGTCGTAGTTTATATTGGTTATATCCTTTGTGCGGTATCTTACCATCGGTATTCCCCGCTTGGTAAGTGCGGTAACCGCCATTTCTCCGGTAGCACCTCTGTCCAGCACCTCGCCGCTTGCGGAATCTATTATCTCACAGAGGAAGTGATCCTCATTAATATGCAATCCGTCCCGATACATACACTCGCCGGACAATCCCGGTCCGTTAAGCTCGCTCATTCCGTAATTATCGGTAGCAAAGAACCCGTTACCCCAGCTGCCTTCAATCTGCTCTCTCATTTCGGGGGTACAGCCCTCACTGCCCAGCAGACCAAGCCTTAAGGAGTACCTCTGTATCGGATACTCGCTGCTACGCTCCTTTGCCGCTTCAGCCAGATACAGGCAATATGACGGTGTTGCCACTATTGTGTCCGTCCCGAAATCCCGCATAAACTTAAGCTGCTTTTCCGTATTACCGGAGGAAACGGGAACTATACTCGCTCCGATTTTTTCCAGACCGTAATGCAGCCCCAACGCTCCGGTAAACATACCGTAACCAAAACAGATCTGTACTATACTCTCATCGGTCGCTCCCACCGCATAGCAGAGCCTTGCTACCTGCTCGCTCCAGTGCTCCAAATCCTCTCTGGTATAGCCGACTACGGTAGGGTTGCCGGTGGTTCCCGAGGATGCATGAATTCTTACTATATTTTTTTGGGGAACAGAGAACATGCCGAAGGGATAGGTGTCCCGCAGATCCTCTTTTGTTGTGTAGGGTATGTGTTGTATGTCCGACAGACTTTTTATTTTGTCAGCGCTGATATTCGCTTTCTTAAAGCGCTTGTGATAGAATTCGACATTCCTGTCGCAATAATCTATCAGAGCCTTGAGCCGTTCGAGCTGCAACGCCTCAAGCTGCTTTCTCGGCATACATTCCATATCCGGGGAAAAAATATGTTTGTTCATCTGATCACCTCTAAATTTCTTTGTATGGATGCGGTTTATACAGTTGCCAACTCTTTCTGTTTTTCGGGTTCTGTGCTCTTCTGAGGCTTAATATATGTAACCGCCAGACACAGTATCAGAGATACAAGCATCGCAAGGCAAGCAAAGTGCGGTCCGAGGTTCTTGAGCTCTCCGAAGCTGCCAATTTCTACGGAAGAACCCATAAGGCTTGCGATAAGCGGAGGAGTAGCTGTTATAAACCCGCCGAGCATACCCGTCCATGCTGCCGCTCTTGTAATTTTCTTTGAATAAAGAGAGATTAAATACGGAGCGAGGAAGCTGCCCGACAAAATTCCCCAGGAATAGCTCATCATCTGAAGTATCGGCGTGTTTGAGTTTGCGATTACATATGATAAGACAACAAACACCAAGCAAAATACCTTTGTAAGAGGAGCTATATTAAACTCCTTTTTCTTTATAAATCTGTCCTGAATAAGATCCATAGTTACGGTGGAGGAGGCAGATATGGTAATGGACGCTAAGGTGGAGACCGACGCTGCTATCAACAGCACTAAAACAAGTCCTAACAGGATGTTGGACAGTCCTGCCTGAGAGAGCATATTCGGTACGATATAATCGGTTGATGGAGCCGGAAAAACATCCACCTCGCTCTGGTTGAAGAACAGAACCGACATTGAGCCTATAAAATACCCGCCGCCGGCAACAATCAGTGCAAAAACAGTGGAAATAATGGTTCCTCTTCTGACCTGCTTATCGTCCTTTATTCCGTAATACTTATGTACCATCTGCGGTAATCCCCAGGTTCCGAAGGAGGTCATCAGCACAATCGCCCATAAGCCTATGAGGCTCTGTGAGGTCAAATTAAGCTCTGCAGTCCTTTCGGACAACGCTTTTAGGCCCTCGGAAAAACCGCCGACCTGTTCCGCACGAAAAACCGAAAGGATTAGAAGTATTACACCAACAATCATTATAAAGCCTTGAATAAAATCCGCCTTTAATGTTGCTATGTAACCGCCGGTAACGACAATAAGCGCCGCTGCAACCGCAATTATTATCATGCATATCTGCTCATCCACCTGTAAAAGAACCGAGCATATGCTTGTTAGTCCCTTATATACCGAAGCGGAATAGGGCAACAGAAAAACAAATATGACCGCAACCGAAAACAGCTTCATCGAAGAGCTTCCGAAGCGCTTTTCAAAGAGCTGCGGCATTGATTTTATTTCGTGCTGTCTTGTGTATTCCCTCGTGCGCTTAGCGAGTACCAGCCATGCTACCAATGCGCCGAATAAAGCGTTTCCGATTCCGGGTAGAATACCCCACAGACCGTATCTCCAGCCCGTTCCTCCGGCATAACCCACAAACATTACCGCCGAAAAATACGCAGTGCCGTACGAAAAAGCGGACATCCATGCTCCGGCGTTTCTTCCTCCCACCGTAAATTCGCTTATGCTCTTTGATTTTTTGCTGCTAAAAAAGGCTACAAGCGCAATTAAGCAAATATATACGGCTATGGTAATCCAAATAACCTGCTCCCGTGACATTTTATACTCCGTTCCGTGCGACAACACTTTTTTTATAAAGTTTTATTATATAATCAGTATTATTATACATAAAATGCATAATAAAGCAATAGACAGCCGGTAAAAACCGGTGTTTTCTATAAAAAACCAAAAAGGTCTCCCGCCCAAAAGGTCTATGCCCTTAGTGCGGGAGCTCCTGTGTGTTTCCCGTTTAGCTCATTATGCTCTCAATATTGCTCTCGGAAACGATTACCACAATATAATCCACAAGTCTTTTGCCCTGCGAATAATGTCTGCTTGCATCTGTAAGGTTAATCGTATAGTCTCCGATACTTCCTATCATAGCATTGTTAAAGCGCTCCGCAATTATATCCATTGACATGAATAAGCTGTCATCCCTGTATATAAGTGCGCTCGGGAGCTCCTCACGGTCGGTACGAATAATAACACGGTCTCTGATTCCTACCGCATTTTCCTCACCCTTATTGTAAATGCTGAAATCATACGGCTCTTTTACGGACTTGTACTTTTTAATATCACCGATGTTAACGGTGCTGAAGCCGCTGTCCTCCTGAAGCCCTATATTTAAAGCGAAGTCCGGTACTAAATTAATAACCTCCTCGGTATAATGCTGCTTGTTAATACCGAGATAGCTAACCAGGTCTCCTCCGATTGTTTCGACCTTTTTCGTGGTGAATTCCTCAAGCCCTCTCGGAGCCGCCTCCGGGAAGTTAGCGGAAAGGGACAGTGCTATCTGCTCATATACCAAATAACCGCCGTACTCTGTAAGATGGCTGTCATTCTTGCGAAAAATCTCGTATTCACCGTTTTCCTTTGCGTCCTTAAGTATGTCATACATATCAATAACGCCGGCGCCGGTCTGGGAAAGAGCGTCGGATATCTGCTTATACCTTGTAGTGTTTGATTTCTTTTCAATATCCGCCGGGAACACCTCAGGGTATATCGAGGTAACATCCGGTATAAGCACATACAGAAGCCGTACATCCTGTCCGCTTGCTCTGTTCTCGATATTTATTATCCTGTCATTAACGCTTCTTTTAAAGTTCCTGAGCTGGGTCTGGGTGAGGAGATTCTCTCCGGTATAATTATCAAGAAATGTATCGAAATAGAGCAGTGAATCCGGTCCGATTGAGACCCCGTAGCCGTCAATCCGCTTCTCGGCGGTAGCATTGTAGCTTGCCGTAAAGGAAAGCGGTTCACTCGGCTCCTTGCCGTCAACCTCTGCGGTTGCCTCAAGCAGCGTTACTGTGGTGTTGGTAAGAATAACCTCTGTTACAAAGTAACCGTTTCTCGATTTTACGGTTACATCGTTTTTACCGCCTCCGATTGTTACAGTGGCGTTATCCTCACAGGTGCCCGCAATAACCACTGTATCCGGTGTGATATTCTTAATATCCTCCACGACCGGTGTTTCGGTATATCCCTCGGGGGTTGAGGCAGTCTCCGAACTGGTATCGACGGAAGAATCTTCGGAAGGGTCAAATATTATTCTGTTTATCGGGTCATTATCCGTTCCTCCGGTATCGCAGGACGCCAGTACAAGCGTGAGCGAAACAAACAGGAGCAGCGTAATAATTACCGCAACCCTATAGCTTTTAGTTCTTGTTTGCATTTTAGTATCCGTTTCTCCAACGACATCAAGGATCTGAAATAAAGATGGTTGCAACGGATCGCCTATCGTTGGCTAAGCGCTCCGTTGCTCTATTCATATTGCTTACTCCTCTTCCTTTGCCTTCTTGGCTTCGGCGATAACCTTTTGAGCTATGTCGGCGGGAGCCTCCTCATATCTTACAAACGTAAAGGAATAGCTTCCCCTACCCTGAGTCATAGCTCTGAGCTGTATCGTATAGCTTGCCATTTCCGAAAGCGGAACCTCGGCAATCACAACAGTATAGCCCTTTCGGTCGCTCTGATCGGTTCCCATAATTCTGCCTCTGCGTTTATTAAGGTCACCAATAATATCTCCCATCATAGAATCGGGTATCAACACCCTAAGCTCCCCGATAGGCTCTAAAATAACGGCATTTCCCTGCTTCATGCCTTCCTTGAACGCAAGGTTGGCGGCAAGCTTAAAGGACATCTCAGAGGAATCCACATCATGATAAGAGCCGTCGAAAAGGTTGGCCTTTAGCCTTATAACCGGATATCCGGCTAATATGCCCTTCTGTATGGACTCCTGCAAGCCCTTCTCCACCGCAGGGTGGAAGTTCTTGGGTACCGAACCGCCTACAACACTCTCGGTAAACACAAGGTTATCCTCTTCCCCGGGGGAGAACTCTATCTTGACATGTCCGTACTGACCGTGTCCGCCGGATTGCTTTTTATGCTTGCCCTCGACCTGAACCTTTTTCTTGATTGTTTCGCGATAGGGAATCCTTGCGGGCGCAAGCTCTATGGAGGTTCCGAAGCGGTTCTTAAGCTTTGCGGTTATCACATCGAGGTGTACATCACCCAAGCCGTATATGCACATCTGCTTTGTCTCGGCGTTGTTTTCATATTTTATGGTATAATCCTCCTCGAGGAGCTTGGTGATACCGGAGGAAATCTTGTCCTCGTCTCCCTTTGCTTTAGGTACTATAGCCATACATAAATAAGGCTCGGGTAGCTCAATGGAG